>QJWD01000209.1 GCA_003235465.1 Nitrospirota bacterium
GGAGTGCCTAAGCGGCTATTTCGAGAAGCTGATCGAAAGCGGCCTTTTGAACAACACGCACCGGAGCGTCCTCGTCGCCACGCCCAAGCCGGGCCTCGCCGGGGAAGAGGAGGAGCGCGTGCGGGAAAAGCTGAACGCGCTCAAGGAATCGCTAAGCGCCGAGGAACTGGCGGGGATGGCGGATCGCACCGGAGAGTTGAAGGCGATCCAGATGACGCCCGACAGCCCGCAGGCCCTCGCCACGCTGCCCACCCTCGACCTCGCCGACATCCCGCGGGAAGGGGAGAAATTCCCCATCGAGATCAAGCGGGAAAGCGCGCCGAAAATCCTGTTTCACGATCTGTTCACGAGCAAGATCGCCTACATGCAGGTGGGGTTCAACACCCACACCGTGCCGCAGGACAAGATCCAGTACCTGCCGCTGCTCGCCACGCTGATGATCGGCATGGGAACGAAGAAGACGGATTACGCGACCCTGTCGAAGAGGATAGGCATTCACACCGGCGGCATCCGGCCCTGGCATTACACCTCCGCCACGGTCATGGACCGGCGGCAGGTGCTGTCGTATGTTTTCCTCACCGGCAAGGCGCTCATGGAAAAGCTCGGCACCCTGTTCGACATCCACACCGAGCTTCTTTGCGAGCGGAGCTTTCACGATCACAAGCGCCTGGTGGACCTCATCCGCAGCGCCAAGTCCGACATGGAGGACGCCATCGTCCCGCACGGCAACCAGTTCGTGCTTTCGCGCCTGCAATCCTACCAGTCACCCCTGGGCGTGTACGACGAGTTGACCGACGGCCTCACGTACTTCCGGTTTCTGGAGGATCTGCTCAAACGGGCGGAGAAGGACCCCGCCGAGGTGGCGGCCGCGTTCGATGAGGTGGCCGGCATGGTGTTCACGCGCGAGAACGCGTTGTTCAATATCACATCCGAGGCGGGCGATTACGAAAAATTCGAGCCGCGGGTCGCGGCGCTTGCCGACGCCCTGCCCGATACCCAGGCCGCGCCCGCCGAACTTCGCCTTCGGCCCGCGCCGAAAAGCGAGGGGTTCCTGTCGGCGAGCACCGTGCAATACGTGGGCAAGGGGGCCAACCTCTACGACCTCGGGTACGAGTATACGGGCAGCTTCAACGTGCTCAAATCCCTTCTCGGCACCGGCTACCTATGGGAGAAGGTGCGCATGCAGGGCGGCGCCTACGGCAGCTCGAATTCCTTCGACCTCCTGACAGGCGACTATGGCCTCGTCTCCTACCGCGACCCGAACCTCAAGGAAACGCTGGACATCTACGACCAGATCGCAGGCCATCTCGCAGAGCTCGATCTTGGCGAGGAGGAACTGAAGAAGGTCATCATCGGCTGCATCGGCTCGCTCGACCCGCCGCTCACGCCCGATCGCAAGGGCTCGGTGTCGATGATCGAGCACCTGACGGGCCGGGGCTGGGACCTCAAGCAAGAACACCGGCGGCAATTGCTCGCCACCACTCTCAAGGATATCCGGGGCCTGTCCGGCCTGTTCGAAAAGCTGCGCGACGAGGGCAAGGTCTGCGTTCTCGGCAACGAGGCGAAGCTCAAGCAGGCAAGCGGCCTGTTCGACGAGTTGACCTCCGTTTTCCGCTGATGGAGCGGGGCTTCTACAGGCCGCGGGCGAACTCGAAGGCTTTTTTCATGTCCGGCAACTGGCCGAGGTCGGGCACGACTTCCAGGTAACGCACCACGCCCTCGCGGTCGAGCACCATGACGGCGCGGGCGAGCAGCCGGTTCTCGTCGATCAACAGGCCGGCGGCGCGGCCGAAGCCCGCATCGCGGTAGTCGGACAGGAAAATCAGATTGCCGATTTTCGCTTCCTTGGCGAAGCGCCGCTGCGCGAAGGGCAGGTCGCGGCTGATGGTGATGAGGTTCGCGCTTGAATCCAGTCCGCCGTTTTCCTCGCTCAAAATGTGGGTCTGCTTCTCGCACACCGCCGTGTCGATGGAGGGGACCACGCTCACCACGCTGACCTTTCCTTTGAACAGGGCGTCGCTCGCTGGATTAAGGCCCTCGCCGATGAGCGAGGCGACAGGCAGGGCCTCGCCCACCTTAACGGTTTCTCCCACGAGCGAAACGGGTTTGCCGCGCATCGTGACGGTGGGGCCGGCGAAAAGCGGCGAGGCGAAGAGCAGGCCCGTGAGGGCCATTATTGTCAGACAACGTGCATGGGCTTTCATGTTTTTACCTCCTTCAAGGAGAGTGATTGGCGTGAGCCCGGGGCGATGCCTTCCTGCCGGGTGTCAGACGTCCCAGGGGTAAAACTCGACGACGGTGACGCCGTCGCCGCCTTCCTGGCGGCTTCCCGGCGTGAAGCTCTGACACACGCCGGTGGATTCCAGGTAGTCGCGCGCCAGCTTTTTAATGGTCCCCATGCCGTGGCCGTGTATGATGCGGCCGCGCGCCAGGCGGCTGGCGATGGCCTGGCTTATGAAACTTTCCAGCGCGGCCATGGCCTCGTCGGAGTTCATGCCGCGCAGGTCCACCTCCTGCCGGGCGCGGGTTTCGATGTCGGTGTGCACCTCGATTTTCGTCGGCGGGTTCGTGGGCCGGGTCGCGGGTTTTGCGCCACGCCGGCCGCGCAGGCGGCGGGTTTCGACCACCAGCGTGAAGCGCCCCACCTCCACGCGAACCTTTTTTCTGCCCGCCGGTTCCTCCACCAGGCGGCCGATGGTGCCGTACTCGTCCACCATCACCTCCTCGCCCAGGTGAATTTCCTCAGGCGGCACGTCCCAACCGGCGGGAATTTTGACTTCCACCGGCACGCGCGCCAGGCTTTCGATGGCGCGCACCTCCTTTTTCAGGCGGGCGGGTTCCTTCTGCCCCTTGATCTCGCGCAGGCGGCGGGCGATCTCGCTTTTGGCTTCCTGCACGGCGGTTTTGAGGCGGCGCGCCTTGCCCGCGTCGAACTCGCGCTTGTCCTGCTCCATCGTCTCCTTTATGCGGCGCTGCGCCTCCTCCCAGCGGGCGGCGTCCTGCTCCTTGTCGCGGGCGAGAGCGAGCGCGCGCTCGAGCTTGAGGCGCTGGCCGGTGAGGTCGGCGAGCAGGGTTTCGGCGCGGTGGTCCTTTTTGCCATAGATGTCCCGCGCGCGCCGGATCACCCCGGCGTCGAGGCCCAGGCGCTGGGCCGTATCGAGGGCGGCGCTCTGCCCGGGCACGCCGAAGATGAGCCGGTAGGTGGGCGTCATGGTTTCGGGATCGAACTCGGTGCAGGCGTTATGGAACCCGGCGTGGGTTTGCGCCAGCGTCTTGAGCGACAGGTAATGGGTGGAGACGAGGGTCATCATGTTCTTGTTCTTGAGTTCGATCAGGATCGCCTCGGCCAGCGCCGCGCCCTCGATGGGGTCGGTGGCGATGCCGAGCTCGTCGAGCAGGATGAGGGCGCCGTGGCGGGCACCCGCCAGGATGCGGATGATCTTGTCCAGGTGGCCGGAAAAGGTGGAGAGCTTGCGCTGGATATTCTGCTCGTCGCCGATGTCGGCGTACACTTCGGGAAAAAAGCCGAGGCAGGACCCCTCGTCGACGGGCAGGAACAGGCCGGCGCGCGCCATCAGCGCCATGAGGCCGATGGTTTTAAGGGTCACGGTTTTGCCGCCGGTGTTGGGGCCGGAGATGATGATCACCCGCGTCGCCTCGTCCCAGGCGATGGTGTTGGCCACCACGTTCTCGCCGGCGAGAACCAGTTCCGGGTTTCTCGCCTGGCGGAGATCCATCTTGCCCGAGGTGTTCAAGGGGCACTTGGTCGCCCGCATGGCGAGCGCGAGCCGGGCGCGGGCGTGGATGAGGTCGAGCGTGGCCAGCAGATCGAGGTTGTCTAGAAGCGCCGCCTCGTGGGCATGAATCTGGCCCGCCAGCATGGCCAGGATGCGCGCCTTCTCCCGCTCCACCTTGATGGTGGCGATTTTGAGCTGGTTGTTGAGCGGGATGATTTCCGCGGGCTCCATGAACAGGGTCTGCCCGCTGCCGGAGCTGTCGTGCACGATGCCCTCGATCTGCGACCGGTGATCCGCCCGCACGGGCAAAACGATGCGTTCCTCTCTTTCGGTGAAGTAGCTGTCCTGCAGGGCGTCCTTGAACGCGGGGCGGGCCATGAGCCTGGCGACGCGGGTCTCGAGGTTCTGTTTTGCCGCTGCGGCCTCGGCGATGGCGCGCCTGAGCTCCGGGGTGGCGTTTTCGCGGATCTCCCCCTCGTCGCTGATGCACTGCGAAAGATCCAGGGCGAGGGGCTTTAGCGGGTCCAGCCGTTGGCCGATGGCGAAAAGCAGGGGCCTGTGGGCGCTCTTCTCGGTGGCGCGCCCAAGCGCCTGGCACAGCTTGAGAACGCGGATGACCTGGAGGCACTCGCTGGGTTCCACTAGGTGCTTCTCGCGCGCGTTTTTAAGCGCGGGGCCTAAATCGGCGAACGCACCCAGGGGCACCGTCTCGTCGGAGACGAGCCAGGACACCATCTCGGCGGTTTCCTCCAGCCTTTCGCGGGCGGCTTCCAGGCCCGCCTCCGGCCACAAATCGCGGCATCTCCGTTCGGTGATCGGGGAGGAGGCGCTTTGTGCGAGGGCGGCCTGAACCCTCGGCCAGCCGAGGAGGGCGGTGGAACTTTTTAGCAGCGGGGTGTCGTCGGCCGGGGAAGTCAAGGCGTCGGACCTCATGGGACGGTTCGCTGCGCCAGGGTTTTTTCCAGGGAGACGGTCACCCTTGCGTCGTACAGGGCCTCCGGGTCGCGGTGGGCCTTGAAGCCGCGCAGCAGCACCTCAATGTCCGGCTCCACCCGCTGCTGAAAGCGCAAAACCTTTTCGCCGTGCACGAGGCGGTCGCCCTGGTCGAGGATCTCCTCCGTCGTCACTTCGATGGGCTGGTCGAAATCCACCATGTCGGCGTTCAGGTACAATTCGAATTCGATCAGGTTCTTGCCGCTCACCTCGAAGCGGTTGTTCTCCTTGCGATGGGCGAACAGGGTGGCGATCTTGCCGTCCCTCACGCTTTTGGCCGCGCCTTCGGGGCCAGGCAGCTCGAGGGCGGCGAGGTTCACGCCGCGCGAAAGCCGGACCCAGTTCACGCGCCCGAGGTGGTTGGCTTCGCGCGTCAGGCGCACGCGCTCGGGCAGCGGGTCGCGGGACTGCTGCTTCAACCAGTCCACCAGCGCGGGAATTTCGGATTCGGGCAGAAAATGCCCGCCGTGGGCGAGGCCCTTTTCCTCGTGCTCGCGGTACACCACGGGGTAATTCATGTCGGACAATATCTTGTTCACACGCCGGGAGAGCATGATGGGGAAGATGGGGTCGTACACGCCCTGGATGGTGTACAGCGGTGTGTTTCTCAGGTTCACCAGGAAATGCATGTAGCGCGGGGTGATGGTGCCGGCGATGGGCGCGATGCCGGCGAACATGTCGGGGTAAAACATGCCGATCATGTAGG
>QJWD01000383.1 GCA_003235465.1 Nitrospirota bacterium
CGACCCCGAAAAACTCGGAAAGGCGGTTGCATCGGAAACGGCAAGAAAACCGGATTTTGGGAGGACCCGTAAGAAAAACAGGGAAAGTAAATAAAACAATGAATTGAAGGATAAGCGGCCCAAACCAGGACGCCTTAAATCCTTGTTTTTCTACTTTTTAATTGACAGCGGATAGGACTATGGTAGGATGTGCAGAATTCTGTAGTGAAGTGTCTCAAAGTGTAATCTTCAGGGTTTTGAACGGTTCTCCTTCAGGACGGCTAAATGCCCGGTTTTTTAGGTAGTTACAATATTTCCATCGACGACAAGGGACGGGTCACCATCCCCTCCAAGTTTCGTGCTGTGTTGGAAAAAAAATACGGGCTCGACCTGGTGGTGAGCTTCAAGGGCGACTATCTGCTCATTTTCCCCGAAAAGGAATGGGAAGTCAACGAGGAAAACCAACGTAATTACAATGCTTTCGACGAAGAAAACCGAAATAAAATGCGGCGCTATTACGAGATGTCCTCCGACTGTGAAGTCAAGTCGGGGAAAATTTTAATTCCCGCCAACCTTCGCGAGGCGGCGGGCTTGAAAAAGGATGTGGTTCTGATCGGCATGTCCCGGACGTTCGAAATCTGGGACAAGGACCGACGGGCGAAAACCCAATAGGAATGGCCATACCCTGGGATTCGCCTTTCACCCCAAGCCCTTGTAAATAAAAGGGCCTGGCAAAAACTAATGACAGTCTACCACGGCAGCGTGCTCGGGGACGAAGTCCTCAGGCACCTTAATTTCACGGAGGAGGGGATTATCGTGGATAGCACTTTGGGAGATGGGGGTCATGCCGACCTCTTGCTCGCGCAAACTGGCCCCGGACTCAGCGTCCTCGGTATCGATCAGGATGCCGACGCCCTGAAACGAGCGAAGAAGCGGCTTTCGCCTTACGGCGACAGGGTCCGCTTCGCGCACGGCAATTTCAGCGAGCTGAAGAGCATCCTCTCCCGCTTCGGGATTCCGAAGATCGACGGTCTGCTTCTCGATCTCGGCGTCTCCTCCCCTCAGCTCGACACCCCCGATCGCGGCTTCAGCTTCATGAAAACCGGCCCCCTCGACATGAGGATGGACCGGCGGGAAGCGACCACCGCGGGCGACCTCATCGAAACCCTTTCTGATCGAGATCTCGCATTCCTGTTTCAGCAATACGGCGAGGAGCGCCACGCCCGGCGCATCGTCCGCGCCATACGGAGGGCGCAGGCCGAAGGCCCCATCGCAAGCACCACCGACCTCGCCGCCATCATCACCGGCGCCGTTCCCCGGTCCCGCTCGTCGCGCATTCACCCCGCCACCCGGGTCTTCCAGGCGCTCCGCATCGCCGTCAACCGCGAGCTCGACCACATGAGGACCGCGCTGGCCGATTCGCTCGATGTGCTGAGGGAGGGCGCGCGGGTGGTCGTCATCTCCTTTCATTCCCTGGAAGACCGCATCGTGAAGAACTTTTTCCGCGACGAGGAAAAGGGGTGCGTCTGCCCACCGAGGCTGCCCGCCTGCGTGTGCGGCAGGACGCCGAGGCTTCGGGTCATCACGCGGCGGGTGGTGGTTCCCTCGGCACGTGAAATCGCCGGTAACCCGCGCGCCTCAAGCGCCAAGCTGCGCGCGGCGGAGAGAATTTATGTTTAACCGCCTGCGCAAGATCGCAAAGGCGAGGCTGCACGTGCCGCCCAAGGAGTTTCGCATGATTCTTATCGCCCTGGTGCTGGTGACCCTCGGCGGCATGGCCTTCGTTTGGCCCAACGTGCGCATGGTGAAACTCGGCATGGATTATCAGGTCCTGCTCAAGGAGCAGCGCGACCTGCTGAAGGAAAACAATTTGCTGCACCTGGAAAAATCCAGCCTCGAATCCCTTGACCGGGTTCACGCGCTGGCGAAAGAAAAGCTCGGGCTTAAAACCCCCGAGAACGGTCAAATCATAACCGTGTTCCTCAAGTAGGCGGCGATGGCCCGATCCGGAAAAAAAATAAAAGGCGATGCGCGCGGCACCCTGAAGGTCCGCCTGCTCGTGGTGTCCGCCATGTTCCTCCTGTACTGGGGGGGGCTCACCACGCGCCTATTTTACCTGCAGATCATCAAGCACGACGACCTCGTCGTGTTGTCCGAGAAGCAGTACGCGAGGACGGCGAAAATCTATTACGGGCGCGGCGTCATCTACGACCGCAACCAGAGCGAGCTGGCCAGAAACATCGACATGGAATCGGTGTACATCACGCCGCCGGAAATCACCGACAAGAAGCAAACGGTGGCCGCCCTCGCCTCGCTTCTCGACCTCGACGCCGGGGACCTCGCCCGCAAGGTGAACTCCGGCAAACACTTCGTGTGGATTAAACGCAAAGCCTCGCTCGATGAGGTGGACCGGCTGAGAAAGCGCCGGCTGAACGGCGTCGGCTTCGTGTCGGAGCAGCGCCGGTTCTACCCGAAGCGGGAGCTCGCCGCGGGCGTGCTCGGGTTCGTCGGCCTCGACAACCAGGGCCTCGCCGGCGTGGAGCATTACCACCATTCCATTCTCAAGGGCGCCACCCTGCGCAGCGTGATCGAAAAAGACGCGCGCGGGCGGACGATCTACTCCCTCGACGACCCGAGAAAACAGCGCTCCCCCAGCCACGATGTGGTGCTCACCCTCGATGAGGTCATCCAGTTCATCACCGAGCATCACCTGAAGAAGCAGGTGGAGGCGTTCGGCGCCAAGTCCGGCGTGGCCGTGGTGATGGACCCGCACAGCGGCGAAATCTACGCCATGGCCAATGTGCCCCAGTTCAATCCCAACAACTACGCCGCCTACCCGCCGCGCATGTGGGAAAACCGCGTGGTGTCCGGCGCGTTCGAACCGGGTTCCATCTTCAAGCCGATGGTCGCCTCGGCGGTGATCGACTCCGGCGCGGCCGCGCCCACCGACATCTTCTTCTGCGAGAACGGCAACTTCAAGATCGGCCGGGTGAGCATCGGCGAGGCCGCCAATCATAAATTCGGCTGGCTGACGCTCAAGGCCATCATCCAGAACTCGAGCAACATCGGGGCCATCAAGATGGCGCAGGCCCTCGGCAACGAGGGCCTGTTCCCTTACCTCAAGGGCTTCGGCTTCGGCGAGAAAACAGGCATCGACCTGCCCGGCGAAGCGGCGGGCTTCCTTCGCGAGCTTTCGCGCTGGTCCGCCCTTTCACTTGCATCCATTTCGTTCGGGCACGAGATCTCCGTCACGCCGATCCAGATGGCCGCGGCAACGGCCACCATCGCCAACGGCGGCACCTACTACCCGCCGCGCATCACCCGCGCCATCGTGAAAAACGGCAAGCTCGTGAAAAGCATGAAAACCCCCGTCGGCCGGCGCGTGATCTCGGAAAAGACCAGCCGTCAGGTGATAGAAATTCTGAAATCCGTCGTCAACGACGGCACCGGCGCCCAGGCGGCGGTGGCCGGTTACGAAACCGCCGGCAAAACCGGAACCGCGCAAAAATTCGACCGCGAGACGCAAGCCTACTCGGCCACGGATTACGTGGCCTCGTTCGTCGGCTTCGCGCCCGCCGATGCGCCGCGGATCGTCGTCCTAGTGATGATCGATTCGCCGAAGAAAAGCTCCTGGGGCGGTGTGGTGGCGGCGCCGGTGTTTCGCGATATCACCAAAGAGGTGCTGCGCTACCTGAACGTCCCCTCCCGCGAGGAGCGGGTTTACATCATGGATCGCGCTTGATGACTTCGATGAACGGCCCCATGACACTCGATAACGATAAAGAGACGCGCCCCGCCCGCAAGCTCTCCGATTTGCTTCGGGGCACGCCGGCCGAAAACATCCTCGGCAGCCTCGACCGGGACATCACCTCGCTCGCGTTCGATTCGAGGAAGGTGGAGCCCGGCGGCCTCTTCGTCGCCATTCACGGCTACCGGGACGATGGCGACCGCTTCATCGATGACGCGCTTCGCCGCGGCGCGCGCGCCTTCATCACCGAAACCGGGTTCGACAAGCTGCCCGGCCACCATCTGGCCGCCAACGGCACCACCGCCATCCGCGTCAACGACGCCCGCCTCGCGCTGTCCCGGGTGAGTGCCGAATTCTACCATCACCCCTCGCGCGATCTGGACGTGGTGGGCATCACCGGCACCAACGGCAAAACCACGCTGACCTACATCCTCGAAGCCCTGCACGGCGCCGCGGGCAAAACCAGCGGCGTGATCGGCACCATCAACTACCGCTACGGCGGCAAGGTTCAGGCCGCCAGCGTCACCACGCCCGAGTCTCTCGACATCAACCGCATGCTGCGCGAGATGGCGGGCTCCGGCATCGGCGCCTGCTTCCTCGAAGTCTCCTCGCACGCTCTCGCGCTCAAGCGGGTGTGCGGGATGACCTTCAAGGTGGGCGTGTTCACCAACTTAAGCCGCGATCATCTCGACTTTCACGGCAGCATCGAAAACTACGCCAACGCAAAAAAGGAGTTGTTCAGGGCCAACAACGTCAAACACCGAGTCATCAACACCGACGACCCCGTCGGCAGGGACATCATTAAAGACTCCGTCGCGGACACACTCACGACGGGCATCGATCACCCAGCGGATGTCAAGGCTGAAGACTGCGTTCTATCCGAAGAAGGCAGTCGCTTCACTCTCCAAACTCCCTCCGGAAACCGGGAGATTTACACGCATCTCCTCGGCAAACACAACGTTTATAATCTCCTCTCAGGGGCCGCTGCGGCCCTCCTCCAAGGAATTCCGCTGGATGACATCGGCCAGGGGATGCGGTCCATCGACCGCATCCCCGGTCGATTCGAACGCTTGAACCAGGGGCAGGATTTCACCGTGGTGGTGGATTACGCCCACACCGGCGACGCGCTCATCAATGTCTTAAACGCCGCTCGCGCCTTCACCCACGGCAAGGTGATCGTGGTGTTCGGCTGCGGCGGCGACCGCGACCGCGGCAAACGCCCGGAAATGGGCCAGGCCGCCCTCAAAGGCAGCGACTTCGCCGTCATCACCTCCGACAACCCGCGCCGCGAGCAACCCGAGCGCATCATCGACGACATTCTCGCCGGCCTGCCCGCTGCGGCCGAGGAAAACCGCGATTACGCCGTCATCGTCGACCGCGCCCAGGCCATCGCCTTCGCCATCAACCGGGCGCAATCGGGGGATTTTATCCTGATCGCCGGCAAGGGCCATGAGGATTACCAGATCCTGCCTTCGGGCACCATTCATTTTGACGACAGGGAAACCGCCCGGGCGGCCCTGAACAAGAGGCAGAACCGTGATTGAAGGCCGCGCGACAGACTGCTTGAGCGCCTTTCACGGCGAGCTCGTCTCCGGCGAGCCCGGCAGGGCGTTTCGCGGCGTGTCCATCGACACGCGCACCCTGAACGCCGGAGAGCTGTTCTTCTGCATCAAAGGCGACCGTTTCGACGGCCACGACTTCATCGA
>QJWD01000135.1 GCA_003235465.1 Nitrospirota bacterium
TTTCCCGTTTTGCCTGCCCGGCGAGAGGCATGGTGGGCGGAACAGGGCTCGAACCTGTGACCCCCGGCTTGTAAGGCCGGTGCTCTTCCAGCTGAGCTATCCGCCCTCACCTCTTTCGACCGGCGTTCAAAGCCCTCGGGCAAGAGGGAATTCGCGAGTATAATTTCGCGCCCCGGCCGTGTCAAGGGATTTCATGTCGGCGCTTCCCGAATCCGATACCGGGCTTTTGAGGATAAAGGATTGACACCTCCGGTGACTGGTTATATGATTGTTTTTAAAATGGTTCTTTGAACCACGCGAAGCGCCGTCAACTTCGGCTTTTCGAACCTTTGACCTGGGTTTCGGGGCGCCCTCCCCGCATTGTGGCTGATGGTCATTCCCGACATTCTCTCGCACCTCATCGAACTTGCGGCCAACGTCTCCAACGCGTTCACGGTGGCGCTGTTTCGCCTCGACGGCGACGGCAGCCACATCACCGCCAGGGAGCACCTGTCGCTTTCCAAGAGCTTCAAGGCCGGCGTCCGCATTGCGGTGGGCGAGGGGCCTGTCGGCCAGGCGGTGGCCACCGGCGAGGCCGTCCTCATCGATCATTTCGATCCGAGGGCGACGCCGCTTTCCATCTACGACAAGGAAGAAAATTTAAAGAGCGTCCTCGTGGTGCCAGTTAAGGGCGACCGCCTGGAAGGGGCGCTTTTGGTGGCGAGCAAGGAGGCCTACAGCTTTTCCACGAAATTGCAGAAGATCCTCACCGGCTTCGCCGAGCAGATGGCCTGGCACTTAAAGCAGGAGCAGGGCCTGCCCGGCGAAAAGGGCGGCATCTGGCCTTCGGTGCACAAGATGAACGTGTTCAGCCGCCTCATCGCCGAAGCGGGCGACCGCGAGGCGGTGGCCGCGAGGCTGGTTGAAACGCCGCCCTCGGTGTTGCGCTGCGACGCCATCGCCGTCATCTGGTTCGACAAGAAGGGCGAGGTGGGCCGGGTGCAGGGCCAGCGCGGCTTCGTGCAGGAGCTCTCGGGCATGGAGGTGATCGCGGGCAAGGGCCTCGCCGGTTCCGTCGCGAAAACGAAATCGTCCATTTTAACGCGGCTGACGGGGCACGCGGAACCGGTGGTGTTTTCCGACAAGGAAAAGCCAGAAGCCCTGGGCTCGCTCGCCGCGGTGCCCATCGTGCACGGGGAAAAGCTCCTCGGCGTTTTGGTGTGCGGGTCGAGAAAGCCCGACGGCCTCTCCAACCCCGATCTTGAAAAACTTTCGCTGCTCGCCTCCACGGCGGCGGTTTCGCCCGGCTCCAAGGCCGACGCCGCCCCGCAGGGGGAAAAGCTGGATGCGGTCACGGGGCTGCCCAACCGCCTCTTTCTTGCCGCGCACGAGAAGAGCCTGGATGAAAAAATCCGCGCGGCGAGCGGGCCGGTGTTCTTTCTGGCGGCGCGGGTGACCAACCTTTCCAGGGTGCGGACCACCTTCGGCAAGGCCACGGTGGAGGCGCTCCTCAGGCAGATGGCCGCGGGCTTCTCCAAGGTGATGCCCTCGCCCAAGTACATCTTCAAGACTGAGGAAGACGCGTTTCTCATCCTCCTCTTAAACCGCCCGCGCGAGGCGGTTCTCGCCCTCGAGACCAAGCTCAGCAACCTGTTCGAGAACAAGCCGATCTTCGTTCACGGCAACGCCATCCGCATCAAGGTGGAGTGGGGCGTTTCCGCGTTCGGGGAGGATGGCCAGAAGGTTCTCGAACTGGCGGACACAGCCTTCGCCCGCCAAAAGGAGGCCCTGCTTCCGAGCGTCTAATGGCCGCCCTCCTTAACAAATTCTTCGGCATGTTCTCTTCCGATCTGGCGATGGATCTCGGAACCGCCAACACCCTCGTTCACATCAAGGGCCAGGGCATCGTCCTCGACGAGCCGTCCATCGTCGCCCTCGACAAGGAAAGCGGCGAGGTGCTGGCGGTGGGGCTGGAGGCCAAGCAGATGTTCGGCCGCACCCATTCGAAGGTGATCACCATCCGGCCTCTCAAGGACGGCGTGATCGCCGACTTCAACGTCACCAACAAGATGATCAATTATTTCCTCAAGAAGGTGCTCAAGAAGCAGCGCTTCATGAAGCCGATGATGGTGGTGGGCGTGCCCACCTGCATCACCCAGGTGGAGAAGAAAGCGGTGATCGACGCGTCGCTCATGGCGGGCGTGCGCGAGGTGCACCTGGTGGAGGAGCCGATGGCGGCGGCGGTCGGCGTCGGCATCCCGGTGGACAAGGCCGAGGGCAACATGGTGGTCGACATCGGCGGCGGCACCTCCGATGTCGCGGTGGTCTCGCTTTCGACCATCGCCTACGGCGAATCGGTGCGGATGGCCGGCGACATGCTCGACGAGGCCATCGTCCGCTTCATGCGCCTGCAGCATCACCTGAACATCGGCGTCTTCGAGGCGGAAGCCGCGAAGATCGCCGTGGGCAGCGCCATCGAGCTGAAAAAGCCCCTCTCCACCGAAATCCGAGGCATCAACGTCAAAACCGGCGTCCCCACGTCGCTCAAGGTGAGCGACGGCGAAATCCGCGATGCGCTCAGGGAACCCCTCGGTAACATCATCACGGCGGTGTTTAGGGCGCTGGAAAAAACGCCGCCCGAACTCTCCGCCGACATCCATTCCAACGGCATCCACCTGACCGGCGGCGGCGCCCTCCTGCGCGGCCTGGACAAACTGCTGGAGGAGCGGACCACCCTCAAGGTCTTCATTCCCGAATCGCCCCTGCTCAGCATCGTTCAGGGGGCCGGGGCCATCCTCGATAATTTCCAGGAAATGAAAAGCGTCTGTATTAATTGAATCCGGCGGCGCTTTTCTAGTAGAATGGCGGTCACACAGCAAAAGGGCAGGGGGTCGCATGGCGGGGAAACCGAAAGACCGCGTCTGCAGCGAGTGCAAGGCCAAGGTGCCCGAGAGGCCGACGGTGATCGACTTCGAGGGCCAGGAGATTTTCCTGTTCCATCCCGTCGTTTGCGCCGCCTGCCTTACGTCGCTGTGCGAGCGCTACGCCACGGTTTGCGCGAACTGCGGCGGCGCCATCCCCCCCTATTCGCAGGTCGGGGTGCTCAAGGATGACAGCGGCGGCCGCCAGTTCGTCCACATGAGCACCGCCTGCCACACGGTGGGCAGTGCGTTCCACGGCTATTGGGGCCGGGGAAAACTTCATCAATTCGTCGAAATCGAAGCATGCTGAACATCACATTTGAAAAACAGAACCGGACGCTGAAGGCCGAAGCGGGCGAGAACCTGCGCGAGCTTGCGATCAAAAACAAGCTGAGCGTGTACCCGCACCTGTTCAAGATTCTCAACTGCCGGGGTCGCGGCCTGTGCACCTCCTGCACGGTGGAGATCGTGTCCGGCAAGGTGGCGCCGAGAAACGACATCGAACAGGAAAAGCTGGCGAAGAAAAAGAACCCCAACCTGCGCCTCGCCTGCCAGGTGACGGTGGAAGACGACTTGGTGGTCCGCACCCACGTTTAAGCGCCTCCTGGCGGCCTGGCCGGGGGCTGAAACGCCTCCTGGGCTGTTTGCGCCAAGGCCGGCCGGTTTGTTCGCCCCTTCCCCTTCGGATGGCGAATATCCGCCTTTTCTCCCGGCGGCGGGCCCTGTAAAACCGTTGCCCCCGCCCGCCAGCATGCCAGGCCCTTGTCGGCGCCTCCCGCCGGATGGGCCATCCCGCAAAACCCATTGACATTCACCTGTTAAAATTTCAAAATAAATCAATGTTCCCGTTCGTGAAAGACTGCCTGGAGGACATCCATCGTCACGCGATCGAGGAATACCCGTTTGAGTGCTGCGGCATCGTGATCGGCAAGCCGGAGCCGGAGGGGGAGCACATCCTCTACCGGTGCACCAACATCCAGAACCGGCTGCACGAGAAGGATCCCGCCACGTTCACGCGGGACGCGAGAACGGCATTCTACATCGACCCAAAGGAGCTCATGGGCATCCTCAGGGAGGCGGAAAAGCGGGGAATGGGCATCAAGCTGTTTTACCATTCCCACCCCGAGCACGACGCCTACTTCTCCGAGGAAGATGAAAGAATGGCCCTGTTCGACGGCGAGCCCGTCTACCCCGAGGCCTGCTACCTGGTGGTCTCGGTGATCGGCGGCAAGGTCGAACGCCAGGCGCTGTTCGCCTGGGACGAAAGCGAGAGAGTCTTTGCCGAGCGCAAGGACGATTGATCCTTATTCGAAACAACTCTGTTGAAGGAGCGACCCCATGGCACTGATGATCACGGAAGACTGTGTAAACTGCGGTGTCTGCGAACCCGAATGCCCCAACGAGGCGATATCCGAAGGCGACGATGTTTTCGTCATCGACTGGGAGCGCTGCACCGAATGCATCGGCTGGTACGAGGAACCCCAGTGCGTGGAGGTGTGCCCCGTCGACTGCATTCCCAAGGACCCGGAGCACGAGGAAACCCAGGAGGAACTTCTGGCGAAGAAAGAGGCCCTGGTCGACGGGCATTGATGACCGGCTTAAATTGAACCAGAGGACAACCCATGCGGGATGAAGTCGAAGCGGTGCTGGACACCCTGCGCCCGGCGCTCATGGCCGACGGCGGCAACGTGGAGCTGGTGGATGTCGACGACGGCGTGGTGAAGGTGCGCCTGGTCGGCGCGTGCAGTTCCTGCTCCAGCTCGACGATGACGCTCAAGATGGGCATCGAACGGGCGCTGAAAAAGGCCATCCCCATGGTGCGCTGCATCGAAGCGGTGGAATGAGGCCGCTCAATCCGTTAACCCTCGCCTCGAAGCTTTCCATGAAACTGAAGGTTCTGACAATCGGCTTAACCCTCGTCATGGCGCTCCTTATCGCCCAGGGCGCGGGACAAGCGGGCGATGAGGTCCAGGCGTCGGGTTTTACCCTGACCTCGCTCGAAGGGGAAGACGTCAGCCTCGATCATTACCGCGGCCAGTACGTCCTCCTCAACTTCTGGGCCACCTGGTGCGGCCCCTGCAAGGTGGAGATGCCCTCGCTGGAGGCCCTGCACCAGCGCTTCAAGTCGGACAATTTAAAAGTGCTCGCCGTGTCCAACGACATGTTCGGCGAAAAGGTCGTGCGCCCCTATATCGAAGCCAATAAACTTTCTTTCACCGTCCTGCTCGATCAGCAGCTGGAGGTGAGCCATCAGTACGGCGTGGTCTCCCTGCCGACCACCTTCCTGATCGACCCCGAGGGGAACATCATCGGCGCGCTGCGCGGCGCGGAAGACTGGAGCCGGCCCAACACCCTGTCGTATTTCGAAGACCTGCTCAAGAAAAGCTGAGCCCAGCCCCTGGCGGCGCCTCCCGCAAGCGGCGCGCGCCGACGACCATGAATCCCCTGACCCTTTTTCAACTCGCCCTCCTCGCCTGCGCCCTCGTTCTCCCCGGCGAACTTAGCGCCCAGAGCGCGGCGGACAACCCGCTGGGCACCAACAAGCGCGACGAGGCGGCCGAGGCCCTGTCGCTCGGCATTCCCAAACCCTGGTACGCCGACGAAAACCCCGAACAGAAAATTTTCCTGAAAGGTTTTTACCTCGACCGTTACGAGGTCACCCGCAAGCGCTACAAAACCTACGTCGACGACGTCGGCGCCATCGCGCCGGAAGGCTGGCGGGATTCGGCCTACCCCGAAGGCACGGGAGATCTGCCCGTGGTCGGCGTCACCTGGTTCGACGCCGCCAACTTTTGCCAATGGGACGGGAAAGCCCTGACCACCGAGAAACAGTGGGAGCGCGCCGCGCGCGGCACCGAGGGCCGCGAATACCCCTGGGGCAATGACTTCATCGAGGGCGCGGCCAACCTGTCGATGCGCGCCGGCAGCAAGAACAGCGCGGGCGCGGTGGGCTCGCACCCCCAAGGCGCGACACCCGAAGGCGTGCACGACCTGGTCGGCAACGTCTGGGAATGGGTGGAAGACGATTACGCCGCCTACAAGGGCAGCATCCACCAGAGCGCGGACTTCGGCGCGGGCTTCAAGGTGCTGCGCGGCAATTCTGCGCGCGACATCGGCCACTTCCCCGGCGCGTCCTACGCCGCCGCCATGAAGCAGTTCGCGCGCGCCGGCTACCGCCAGTTCCTGCACCCGGACGAGGTGGCCCCGGACGTCGGCTTCCGCTGCGCGAGCGCCGAAAAACCCGCCAACATGAAGGCGGCGTTCAGCCTGGCCGCGCCCAAGGCCGGCGCCCCGCCCGCGAAGGCACCGAAGAGCGCGCCCGATTTTGGCGGCAGGGACAACCCGTTCGCCGCGAAACCCAACCTGCCGCAATCCGGCATGGTGGTGCTCATTTTGTTGTCCTTCGTGGCCGGAGTGTTCAGCTTCCTTTCGCCCTGCACGCTGCCCATCCTGCCGGCGTACTTCGCCATCACCGCGCAGACCGACCGCGCGCGCATTGGCCTCATGTCCCTCGCCTTCTTCATCGGCCTTGCGACCCTGTTCGTGATGATGGGCGCGTCCGCAAGCTTCATCGGCCGCGTGCTGCGCGACTACCTGTTCTCGCTGACCACGGCGGCGGGCATTTTGGTGGCGCTGTTCGGGGTGATGACGGTGTTCGGCAAGGGGTTTTCCGGGGCGACGTTTCAGGGCCGGCCGGCGTCGAGCTTTTTCGGGTTTTTCCTGTTCGGCGCCACCTTCGCCCTGGGCTGGACGCCCTGCGTCGGGCCGATCCTCTCCGGCATCCTGCTTCTCGCCGCGTCGGACAGAACCGTCACCCAGGGCATGGCGCTCCTGTTCTTCTACGCCATCGGCCTTGGGCTTCCGCTCATGCTGATCTCCACCTTCTGCGGCCACCTGCCGAAAGACGGCCTGTTCTGGCGGGTGCTTCGCGGCAAGGGCTGGACGGTCCGCCTTTTCGGCCGCGAGGTTCTCCTCCACACCACCAACCTGGCGAGCGGCATTTTGCTCATCCTGCTCGGCATCGCGCTGGCCATGGGCATGCTGACCTACATCAACAGCCTCATCCCCATCGAACTGCAAATCTGGTTCAGCGAGTTCGAGGAAAAATTCCTGCACCTGTTCATGTGATCCGCAGGCGGACGCCGCTCTAGCGTTTCCAGAAGCGCGGGTTGAAGCACACCAAGATGGCGAAGAACTCCAGCCGCCCGGCGATCATGCCGAACGCCAGGCAGAGCTTGGCGAAATCACCCAATCCAGAGAAGTTGCCGAGCGGGCCGATGTTCTCTCCAAGGCCGGGGCCGACGTTGGAGACGGCGGTCGCCGCGCCGCTCAGCGAGGTGACGAAGTCCAGCCCCTGCAGCGACAGCACCAGCGCCAGCAGGCAAACGAAGAGGAGGTAAAACGGGACGAACGTGACGATGAACAGCGCCTCCTCCTCGGCGATCACATGATTGTTGATCTTGATCTTGGCGACAAGCGAAGGCGAGATCAGGACGTTGACTCGGTTCTTGATCAGCTTCCAGATCAGAATGAAACGAAACATCTTAATGCCGCCGGTGG
The DNA here is from genome assembly GCA_003235465.1 of Nitrospirota bacterium. Next base: position 7,461 of record QJWD01000135.1, read on the forward strand.
TGGAACCGGAGCAGCCGCCGACGAACAGGAGAAAGAAAAACATCTCGAATACAAGCGGCCCGCCCAGGCTGTAATCCCCCATCGTGTAAC
>QJWD01000062.1 GCA_003235465.1 Nitrospirota bacterium
CTCGGAGCCGGGCCGCGCCGCGCAGATGAACGCCGGCGCGCGCGCGGCCACCGGCGATCTTCTCCTTTTCCTGCATGCCGACAGCCGCATCTCCGACGAAAGCTTCGGCAAAATGCTCCAGGCGATGGAAAACGGCCAGCGGGTCGGCGGCGCGTTTTCGCTGTCCATCGAGTCCGAGCTGTGGTCTCTCAAGTTGATCTCGCGCCTGGCCACGCTGCGCTCGCGCTACCTGCACCTGGTTTACGGCGATCAGGCGATATTCGTGCGCCGGGAGGCGTTTTGCGCCATGGGCGGCTTCTCCCCCCTGCCCATTTGCGAGGATCTGGATTTTTTCCGCCGCCTGAAGAGGCACGGCCCCGTCGTCCTGCTCGGCGAGAAAGCCGTCACCTCGGCGAGGCGCTGGCGGGCCGAGGGCGTCCTCTTCACCACCTTGCGCAACGTCGTCATCGCGTCGCTGTTTCTCCTTGGCTTTCCGCCGAAAATCCTGAGCCGCTGGTACCTCGTCATCCGTTAGCCCGCCATCCACGCCCGGCAGAAACACGATCAAGAAGAAGCTTTTGCCGCGCGACGGGCTGCCCGCGCGCCGCGTTTCGCCTGATTTAATCAGGCCTTTGGCCTCTCTTTTCGCCGCCGTGATTGCGCCGTTAAAAACCTTGAAACCACCCGGTGCAGTCCCTATAATCTTAAACACAGGCTGTTCACACCCGCAAGGGCTACCGGGAAAAACCACCCATGGGCAAGAAAAAGAACGCGAAAAAAACCGGCATGAGCAAACAGCGCTTGACGCTGGCGGGCTTCACCGTCGTCATCGTTCTTGTGCTTTCAGCCGTTTATGTCGCCACCAAGCCCGCGGTGGTGCCGGTTGCCCCGGCTACCGGTGATCTCATAGAAAAAAGCCCGGTGATGTCGCCGGCCCTGTTCACCGGCAAGGTGGCGCAGGCGTACAAGGTGGCGGCGGAAATCCCCAAGGTGCTGGACGCCCAGTTCTGCTATTGCCATTGCAAAAAGGAGAAGGGCCACAAAAACCTTCTCACCTGTTTCACCAGCCGCCACGGCTCCAAATGCGAAACCTGCATCAACGAGGCGCTGTACGCCCACGAGCTCTACAAGCAGGGTAAAACCATCGACGAGATCGTGGTCGCGGTCGACAGGAAATTCTACCGTCCCTATAAAAAATCTTCCCCCTTATGACCACCGAAGTCGCTGAAAACCCCATCGAGAGCAAGCCGGTAAGCATCTTCATCCCCTACGCGCTGCTGGTGACGGCCCTGTTGTCCATTTACATCATGTCTCTCAACAAGGTGACGCCCAAGCCTTTCGAGACGGAATACCCCGCCGAGGCCTTTCTCGCGCCCGGGTTCGAGCTGCCTTCGCTCTCCGGCGGCAAGGTGAGCCTGAGGGATTACCGGGGCAAGGTGGTGTTCATCAATTTCTGGGCCACCTGGTGCGGCACCTGCGAGGTGGAAATGCCGGCGATGGAGCGGCTCTACCAGCGTTTCAAGGACGACGGTTTCGAAATGCTCACCATCAGCATCGACAAGGATCAGTCCCTCATCGAACCGTTCATGAAAAAATACGGGCTCACCTTTCCGGTGCTGCTCGACCCGGAAAGCACGGTGGCCAAGAAGGATTACAAGACCACCGGCGTCCCGGAGACGTTCATCGTCAACCGCGAGGGCATCATCGTCCACAAGGCCATCGGCCCGCGAGAGTGGGACAACGACGAAAACATGTCGGCCTTCGCGCAGCTCATCCTCGGATCCTGACATGCTCCGCCAGTCGATCAGCATTCTCATGGTCATCTGCCTTCTCGGAACGGCGGCGCTGGCGTCGGCGCATGGCGGCGCGCACAAGAAGCCGGAAGAGGCCCCGGCGGAGGCCGCGCCCTCCCCCTACGCCCTCGAGCCCTCGGCGGATGAAAAGCCACTGGGGAACGACGACCTCCTCTCGCCCTTTTCCCGGGGCGACATGCTGGGCGGCGATGCGGGTGAAAGCATGGGGCACGACATGGGCGGCATGCCCGTGGTCGAGCTTGCCCATCACACACTGGTTTCGCCGTCCAAAACCGGCTACCCCTGGGCGGTGGCGGTGACAGCGCTTTCCGGCCTCGTGTTCGGCATTCTGGCTTTCAGGCGCGGCTGATCCACAGGAAAGGATAACCGCATGGCGGACAAACTGTCCGACATTCTCAAGGAACGGCTGGGCGCGGGCGAGCTCGACTACGAGATCGGCGAACACGCCAACACCGTCCCCTATTCCCTCGGCGGCATGACGCTCGCGTCCCTGGGCGTGCTGATCGCCACCGGCATGCTGCTCGCCCAGTTCTTCGTCCCCGATCCGGAGCGCGCCAACCAGAGCCTACATTATTTGAGCGATCAGGTGTTTCTTGGCTGGTACCTGCGCGGCCTACATTTCTGGGCGGCGGAGGTGCTGACGGTGACGCTGATCCTGCACATGGTGCGCGTGTTCTGGACCGCGTCCTACAAGAAACCGCGCGAGGTCAACTGGCTGGTGGGCGTCGTGCTGCTGCTCCTGATGGTGGGCTTCCTGTTCACCGGCACCGTGATCAAGTGGGACCAGGAAGCCTACGAGGCGCTGGCCCATTTCACCTGGGTGGGCGAGAGCCTCGGCATCCTGGGCCTGCCGCTCACCGAGCGCTTCGCCCAGGGCGTGCCGATGGTGAGCCGGGTTTACATGTGGCACATCTCCCTCCTGCCCATCGTGACCCTGCCGGTGCTCGGGCTGCACCTGTTCTACATCCGCCATCACAAGCTCTCGCCCCTGCCCAAGGGCGGGGCGGGCGCAAAAGCGATCCGCTTTACCGATCACCTGAAGTACCTGCAAAAAGCCGGCGCCGGCGTCATCGCCCTGATCTGCCTGCTCGCGCTGGTGATCGCCCCGCCACTCGGCGAACCGCCCGTCTACGGGCTCGAGGTCACCAAGCCGCCGTGGCAGTTCGTGTGGATCTACGCGCTGGAAAACCTGTGGGTGCCCTCGCTCATCGTCGCGCCGCTCCTCATCGTCCTCGCCCTCGTCCTGGTGCCGTTCGTGGACCGGAGCGACAAGCGCCACTGGCGCGAGCGCCCGGTGGCGGTGGCGGTGCTGGCCTTCACGCTGGTGCTGTTCGCCTGCCTCATCATCTGGGGCAAGGTGACCACCATGACGCATTCCATGTGATCCCCCGCATGAGCCGGATCGTTTCCCTCGAACTGCTCACAAAGAGCGATTGCCCCCTGTGCGACGTCGCCAAGGCCACCCTCGGTAAGGTGCTGGCCGATTATCCCGGCGCCCGCCTCCTTGTCACGGACATCGAATCGGACCCCGGGCTGTTCGAAATCTACCGGGAAAAAATTCCCGTGCTGCGCATTGGCGGCGAGGACCGCTTCGTATACAAGGTGCACGAAACCACATTGCGCAATAACCTCGACCTGCTGCTTGCATAACGCGGGCCGGTGATATAATTTACTGGCAGGACCGCGTGCGGAACGACGCCGGCCGAAAACCAACCCACGCTGGAGACCCGAAAACACATGGTGGAAAAAAAATCGCTGAGCGAACAGGAGCTGGCGGAACAGCTCGCGGCCCTGGCTCCGGAATGGAAAACCGGCAAAAACGACAAGGGCGTGCCCTACATCGAGCGGGTCAAGCACGCGTCGAAGTACATGGAGGGCATCGAGTTCGTCAACCAGGTCGCCCGCCTTGCCGAGGAGAACAACCACCACCCCGACATGTTCATCCACTACAAGCGCATCACCGTTCGCTACTGGACCCACAGCGCGAGCGGCGTCACCCTGGCCGATGTGCAGATGGCGGCCAAAGTCGACACCCTGTTCTAGGATTCAGGCAGACGGCTCCCGCCCCCGGGCGATGCCCCGAACCCTTCAACCCCACTCACCCGCCATGTCGCTCGGTTCGCGAATTTTCAGGGTTTACGACCGGCTGATCTTCAGCCACCCCCGGGCCTGGCTGGCCCTGCTCCTCCTCATCAGCGTGGGCCTCGGATTCAAGGCGCAGGATTTCAAGCTCGACGCCTCGGCGGATTCGCTGGTGCTGGAAAACGACGAAGCCCTCGCCTACTTCCGCAAGATCAACAAACAGTACGGCACCGAGGATTTCCTCATCGTCACCTACGCCCCGTTCGACGGCCTGCTTTCCCCGCGCTCCATCGAAGGACTGAAGGGCCTGAAGGCGGACCTGTCCCGACTCACGCGGGTGAAATCGGTGGTGAGCATCCTCGACGTGCCGCTGTTCAACAGCCCGCGCGTCAAGCTTTCGGAACTCGGCGACAACAACCGCACGCTTTTGACCCCCGGCCTCGATCTCAACCTGGCGATCCGGGAATTCACCGAAAGCCCGATCTACCGCAAGCTGCTCGCCAGCCCCGACGGCAAGACCACCGCCCTCCTCGCCCTCTTCAAGCGCGACGAAAAATATTACTCGCTGCTCGAGCGGAGAAACGACCTGCGCGAAAAGCGCCGCGCGGGGACCCTCACCGAAAAAGAGACGGCGGACCTTGCGCGCGTTTCCCACGAGTTCAAGCAATACCTCGCTGAAGTGCTGGAAACCCAGGACAGGGAAGTGGCCGAGGCGCGCGCCATTCTCGACAAATACCGCGACCGGGCGGACATATTCCTCGGCGGCGTGCCGATGATCACCACCGACATGATCGACTTCATACGCAGCGACCTGTCGACGTTCGGCTTCGCCGTGTTCGGCCTCATGATCGTGGTGATGTGGCTGTTCTTCCGGGGCGTGCGCTGGGTGGTGCTGCCGATCGCCACCACCGCCCTGACGGTGCTCGTGGTCGTCGGCTGCCTGGGCTGGCTGGACTGGCGGGCGACGGTCATCTCGTCGAACTTCATTTCCATCCTCATCATCGTCACGATTTCGCTGACCATTCACCTCATCGTCCGCTACGGCGAGCTGTACTCCCAGACCCCGCTCCGCGACCAGGCCGGGCTGGTTGAGGACACCGTCCGCCACATGTTTCAGCCCTGCTTCTACACCTCCATCACCACCATTGTCGCCTTCACCTCGCTTGTGGTGAGCGGCATCCGCCCCGTCATCGATTTCGGCTGGACCATGACCCTAGGCCTCGCCATCGGCTTTTGCCTGGCCTTCATCTTCTTCCCGGCTCTCCTCCGGCTGATGCGGCCCCGCGCCTCGGTGACCGCCCACGATGTCACCCGCAAGGTCACCCTGGGCATCGCCATCCATTCCCTGAGGCACCGGAAACCGATCATCGCCGGCTTCGCCCTCATCACAGCGCTCTCGGTGTACGGCTTGTTTCAGCTGCGCGTGGACAACCGCTTCATCGATTATTTCAAGCCGACCACGGAGATATATAAAGGCATGAGCGTGATCGACAAATCCCTGGGCGGCACCACGCCCCTCGACCTCGTGCTCGATGCCGATCCGG
>QJWD01000007.1 GCA_003235465.1 Nitrospirota bacterium
TCAAGCGGCCACGCTCAGGCGGGAGATTCGTCGTCCTCTTCGTCGTCCTCTTCGTCGTCCTCGGTGTCGGCGCTCAGGCCGGCGGCCTTCTGCGAATAGCGCAGGTATTTGATGATCTCGCCGATTTCAGCGTCCGTCACCTTGGCGCGCTGAGGCGGCATCTTGCCGGTGCCTTGGATCACCGCTTGCCGGATGTCCTCATCGGTGAAGTTGGGAGGCAGGTATTCCTCATCGATGAGCCGGGGCGCGGGGGTTTTCTTGCCCATGGCATCGGGGCCGTGGCAATTGGCGCAGATGCGGTGGAAGTTCTTTTGCCCCAGCTTGTATTCTGCGGGCACCTCAAGCGTCGGCTCGACGCCGCAGGCGGCGAGCCCGAAAAGCGTGAGCAGGAGCGCCGTGCTCCTGAGATAAATTCGATATATCATTTTCTTTGCACCATGTCGAGAATGCCATCAAAATTGCGGTCGATCTCCACCCGTTCCAGTTGCCGCCCTGGGCCGTAATGCTCCCAGCGGTCGACCTTGCCGTCGAAATTGGTGTCGAACTCCACCTTGCTTAACACTGTGGCGTCGAGAAAGTATTGCCACTGATCGGCTTTACCGTCGTCGTTGGAGTCGAACGCGGCGGAAATGAGCTTCTCCCCCTTGCCGTAGTACTCCCAGCGGTCGACCTTGCCGTTAAAGTCCTTGTCGTATTCGATGCGCGCAAGGCCCTCATCGTCGCCAAAAAACTGAAAAAGGTCCATATTGCCGTCGCGGTTCTCGTCGGACTCGATGTGGGTGATGCGCGGCCCCGGCTGGAAGTATTCCTTTTGGTCGATGCGGCCCCGGTGGTCGCGGTCTTTTTCCACGCGAAGCAGGTTGCCCTCATCGTCGTAATACTGGAACTGGTCGAGGTTGCCGTCGAAATCGCGGTCGAGCTTGGCTTCGATTGGTTTCTGGTGGCCGTTGAAGATGTCCACCTGATCGAGTCTGCCGTCGCCGTTTTTATCGTATTCGATTTTGAGGGTTTTGCCGTCCTCTCCCAGGTGATGCCACTGGTCGAGCTTGCCGTCAAAATCGCTGTCGATGGTGAAAATTTCCGCGCTGGCGAGCGGGGCCGCAAGCAGCCAGGCAAGGGCCAGCGCCCAGGCAAAGGGGCTTGGCGTTTTCATGGGGACTCCAATCTGAAAGAAACCGGCAATTTGAACCGCATCGACGTTTCGTTCAGCGGCGCAGGGATTTCTGGAAACGGCGCGGCCCGTTCTACCGCCTGAATCGCCGCCACGTCCAGCGTGCTGTGGCCTGATGACTCGGCCAGGGACAGCTCGAGGAGTTCACCGCCGCCGCCAAGCAGGAAGGACACCACCGGGCGGCCCTCGTGCCCCGCCGCGCGGCCCTTGTCGGGATAATAGCGGGCCCTGGCGATGCGGTTGCGAACCGTGGATGAATAGCCGTCTCTAAGCGCGCCGAGATCTAACGTCGAAAAATGATCCGGAACGGCGGCGGGCGGAAGCGGGCCGGTCGGGCCAGCCTGGTCTTTCACTACGCCGGGCATTACCGCCGCCACCGGCGCTCTCGGCTGCACCGTGAGCCCGTTCGATGATTGGGATTCTACCGCAATCGGCTGTAAAGGAGAAGAGGGGGCGCGGACAATTTTTTGCCACGGGGCGGCCGGTTGTCCCACAGGGGGTGCGCCGCCGCTTGCCGCAGATAGAGGAATCGCTTCCTGGGGCAGAAGGCCCTCGGGCGAGTGCGAAACCCGCCTTGCCATGCCCTCTTTAGCGGCGGGCGGCATGAGGGACGCCGTCGTTTCAATCCCGGTCACCGCGCGCGGCGCTGCCTGGATGGAGGGCGGCGTCTTGCTTGCGGTGGCAACGCGGGCGAGCGGCGTCGCGCGATCGGCGGACAGCGGCTCCGCCATTATGGGTGCGGCGGGGGAGAGGGGTTTCCTTGCCACCGGATCGGGTGCCGCCTGCGCGGGGTTGTGCGCCGTGGGGACCGATGGCTGTGGCATATCCTCAGGCGAAAGCCGCCTGGGCCCGGCCAGGGCCGGGGCCGCCTGGGCGGGCAGGGGATGGGCGGGCTCTGCCGCGTTTTGCGCCTTGGCTATATCCCGAGGCGTGCTTTTAGCTGCCTTGCCAGCGGGAGCGCGGTTTTTCGCTTCCGCCGATGCATGCTTTTTCTCGACCGCCGCTTCCTCGAACACCGCCTTGATTTTGATCGGCGGCGGGGCGGGCGTCCTGTCCAGCGTTTTCACGGGCCAGAGCGACCACAGGCCGAGGCCCGCGATATGCAGGGCGAGGGATAGCATGACGGCGGTGGCCAGGGTGGGCCGCCGGGGTTTGGCGCTTGTCTGTTTCACGTCGTCATTCATGATTTCAAAGAACCGGGGGCGTTAAGCCCCCGGTTCGGTTTCGCGCCTCAGTTGAACTGGTAGACAAAACCCGCATACGCGGACACGCCCGCCGTGCCGAAGCCCGTCACTTCCTCGTATTGCTGGTTGAGCAGGTTTTCGCCGCGCACGGTGAGTTTCAGGTTCTTCGAGTATTGATACGTTAAAGCGGCGCGCGCGGTGATGTAGCCGGGGATGTCGTTGGCGAAATCGCGAGTCTTGCCCCGGCCGAGGAGCGAAACCAGGGTGGTCAGCTTGTCCTGAAAGCGGTGCACGGCGGTGGCGGAAAATTTGTTCTCGGCGCGCCTGAGCAGGGAGCGGTCGCTGTCCTCGTCCTCGGTCGGGTTCCAGGTGTATTTCAGGTGCAGGTCGAGATCGTCGGTGGCGGCGATGCCTAGGCCGGTTTCCACCCCGCGCGAACGCGCGTGGCTGATGTTCTGCACCGTGCTGGTGACGAAATCGAACTGCAACAGCTCGTCGTACTCCGCTTCGAAATAGGTGAAGCTCAGTTTCACGCGCTCGTCGAACAGCGACTGGTCGAACCCGGCTTCCCAGCTGTTGACCTCCTCGGGGTTGAGATCGAGGAGCGAACAGTCGTTGCTCGGGTTGAAACAGAAGTCGTTGAACGTAGGGGCGCGGAAACCGGTGGCGTAGGCGGCCCTCAGGCGCGTATTGGTTTCCTTGATGCGGTAGGCGCCTTCCACCTTGTAGGTGGTCTCGTCGTCGAAATCCGAGGGGATGTCGTGGCGCACCCCGGCGGTGAGCACGATGCGCTCGGTGGGGCGGGCGATGGCGCTCAGGTAATAGGCCTGGTTGTGGTAGGTGTCGTCGAAGAAGCCTTTTGCCTCGCCGTTTTGCTGCTGGTATTCGCCGCCGAAGATCAGCGAGAGGGCGGGGTTGATCTTCACGTTGTTCTGCAGGTCCACGGTGTAGGTGTGGTTGATGAATTCCGAGGTGAAGCCGCCATCGAAGTGGGATTTGCTGCCGCTCCTGGCGAAGCTCGGCGTCAGGCGGAGGTCCCAGAAATCGGCAAAGGTTTTATTAAGCGGCGCGGAAATGTAGACGGTGTCGGTGTTGCTGAAGTCCGGCCCGTCGACGGGGCCGAACGAATCGAACTCGAAATTGGCGTGGGTGTAGCGCAGGTTGAGTTCAGCGCGGCTGTCCGCCCCCGGCTCGAAGCCGAGGCGGGTGGACAGGGTGGTGTTGCCGTAGCCGTCGTTCTCGCTGTTGCCCCTGTTCTCGCTGGCGGCGGAGAAGCCGTCGCTGTCGGTGCGCGAAACGCTGATCGAGTAATCGAACTTGTCGATGGCGCCCGAGCTTGCCGCCGCTTCCCTGAAGGTGGCGAAGCTGCCGCCCTCGAACGAAACCGAGTGGCTGGGCTCGCCCCGGCCTTTTTTGGTGACGATGTTGATGACGCCGCCGACGGCGTCGGCGCCCCACAGCGTACTTTGCGGCCCGCGCAGGATTTCTATCTTTTCGATGTTGTCCGTCGTCAGGTCGGCGAAGTTGAAGCCGCCCGAGGTATTGAGGTTGATCTGGACGCCGTCGATCATCACCAGCGTCGAGGCAGAATTTGCGCCGCGCGTGAACACGGCGGTCACCGAGCCGGTCGGCCCCTGGCTCACCACGTCGAGACCGAATTCCCCGCGCAGCACCTCCTCCACGGTCCGGTGCTGCTTTTTGACGATCTCGCTTTCGGTGATCACCGTGACCGAGCCCGGCGATTCACTCTCGGTCAGGTCGCTGCGGGTGGCGGTCACCTCGACGGGCTCGAGGAGGAGGGCGCCTCCCTCGGCGCTTGCGGGTGGTGGAAAAAATGCCGGCAACAAAAGAATCATCATGGCGAATATTGGTTTCATAAAATTCCTTTCTCTCGAAGGTGTTCCGTCGCTCCGGCCAGGTTTCCTGACTTGGGGCCGCCTACTCGCCGCGCCTTCCCACCCGTGGGCAGTGGCCTTCGCGGTTTTCGTTCCCTTCACAGTTGCGGGACAGTGCCGGCTTCACACCGGGCTTCCCTAAACCGGAGCGGTTCTGTCTCGGGTGAGGGTTCATACTCACCGGCCGTCACCCGTCTGCGGCCGGGAATCACAAATGCAAAATTGTCTTTACCGTGTTCCTCTCCTTCATCGCTGCCGGGTCAGAAGCCACAGGAAGAACGGCCCGCCCAGCATGGACGTGATGACGCCAACGGGGATTTCCGTCGGCGCGATGACGGTGCGCGCCACCGTGTCGCAGAGGACCAGGAAACTGGCCCCGAACAGCATCGACGCGGGGATCAAGAGCCGCCCGTCGGCGCCCACCAGCAGGCGGACGATGTGCGGCACCACCAGGCCGACGAAACCGATGGGCCCGCTCACCGCCACCACCGCCCCGGTGATGAGCGAGGCGGCGACAAGCGCGATCTTCTGCACGCCGGCGACGTTGACGCCGCGGCTCATCGCCTGGCCCGCGCCGGCGCTGATCAGGTTGAGATCGCGCGCGAAATAAATCAGGGTGGCAATGCCGATGAACACCGGCGGGCAGATCAATAGCACGGTGGCGTAGTCGGTGATGTCCAGCCCACCCATCAGCCAGCGCACGATGCGGTAGGACTGGACGAAATCCGACAGATAGTGGACGAGCAACACCAGCGCGGCGAAGAAGAAGTTCACCGTCACCCCGGCGAGCAGCATGAACGCCGTCGGCATCTCGCCGTGCCTCGCCCTCGACAGGCCGAGCACAAGCGACACCGCCAGGAGCGCGCCGGTGAACGCGCCTAGCGTCACCGATGAAAACCCCAGCACGCTGAAGGTGCCGCCGAGGGCGATGACGAGCACCGCGCCGAACGCCGAACCGCTGGCCACCCCGAGGGTGATGGGCGCGGCGAGGTCGTTCCTGAGGAGCGCCTGGAACACCGTGCCCGCCACCGCCAGCGCCGCGCCGGTGAGAGCGGCGAGCAGCACCCGGGGCAGCCGGGCGACGAAC
>QJWD01000345.1 GCA_003235465.1 Nitrospirota bacterium
TGATTTATTACGAAACGTTCAATCTCGACCATTTGAACCACACGTCGTTCAAGCGGGAATGGGTGCTCGAATACAATGAACTGCTCAAGGTTTTTCAAGACTTCCGCGTGCTCAGGTACCGCGAGATGGAGACGGACGGCATCGCCTCGCTGGTGGCCCGGAAACCCGGGGCCTGAGCCTTTTTCCGCCGCGCCTCTTTGGCGCGCTCTTTTTGTTCTCGCCCTTTTGCTCTCGCTTGCGGCGGGCTGCCAGTCGGCACCGGAAAGAAAGCTGGAGCGCGACGCGTTCACCCTCATCTACCGCGACAAATCGTCGGCGGGGTCGGATGTGGCGAAGCTCACCCTCGACCACCCGCTCGCCATCAGCAAGGACGAGATGGAGAACCAGCTCCTGTCCCTGCGCTACGAGGAAAGTTCGCTCCTCGGCAAGAAACGCTACGTGTTTTCCACCCGCGATATGCCCGAATTCAGCTCCCTGTTGACCAAGGCGATCAACCGGGCCAGCGGAAAAAACATCGTCCATTTCCAGGTGAGGAGCTCGAAAGGGCTGGTCGAGGGGGATGTCTTCGCGAGCAACAACAAACTGCACTGGCGGTTCCAGTCGATCCAGGGGATGGATTTTTCGAACAATTCTTTTCCGGGCTACCGCGGCGCACCCTGGCGGCTTTTGCCCAAGGAAGGGCAGCGGCTGAATGTCATCCCCAAGCTGCTCGGCGACCGCACCCAGGAAAACTGGCTGTTGGCCGAAATCTCCCTGCCCGAGAAAGCCCGCCGCCTGGTGAAGGAAACGCCGACGGCGAACAGCGCGCCGGCCCCCGCGGCCTCACCGCCCGACCGGGCCACCCTGGAAAAAAAGCTGAACGCCCTCAAGCAGTTCCGCGACAAGGGGCTCATCGACGAGCGCGATTATCAGCGCAAGAAAAAGGAACTGCTCGACAGCATGCTCTGACGCGGCCTAGTTGTTTCCCTTCCGCTCCGCCTGGTTCCACAGAATCTCATCCACCTTGTCCATCAGGTTGTTGCGCTCCTGATTGGTGGCGTCGATCTTGCGCTTGATGGCGACGATCTCGCTGTCCGGCAAGTCGGTGCGGCGCACGTCGTCCTCCAGGTGCCAGCAGCGGATGTTGCGAAGGGCCAGTTCGCTCACCGCCTCGCCAAGCTTTGCGATCTGGTCCGTGGGCGAGACGTTGCGGTTGTCGTAAAGCTTGACCTTCTCATCGCGGATCTTCACCCGGCCCGCGAGCGCCGCCTGAACGAAGGCGTCGATTTCCTCCTTGAGGTCCTGGCATTGGCGGAGCACGAGTTCGCGCCGCGCCTCCATTCCCGGCCTCGCTTCCGCATCGGCCGTTTCCAGCGCCTCTTCCAGGTGCCAAAGCCTGAGTTGTTTGATTGAAAGCTTGTCCACCAGACTGCCCAGGGTTTCAGCCATGCTGTCTGTTCCTCCTTGATGATCGGGTTTCGCCACCGTCCGTGCCGGGCGCGGGGCGTATTTACTTTTTGCGAATCAGCGATACGCCGTCGCGAATGGTGAGCATGACGCACTCCACGCGCGCATCGTTCATCACGGCGTCATTGAACCGGCAGATGGCTCGGGTCGAATCGTCCTGGGGATCGAGCACGCGGCCGCTCCACAACACGTTGTCGGCGACGATCAGGCCTCCGGGCCGAATCTTCGGCAACAGCGCTTCATAATAGTTCAGGTAATTTTCCTTGTCCGCATCGATGAACGCCATGTCGATGGGGCCCTCGAGTGTGCCCAGGCTGGTGAGCGCGTCGCCCTCGAGCAGGGTGATCTTCCCCCCATGCGGGCTCTCGTCGAAGAAGCGGCGGGCGAAAGCCACCGCCACCGGGTCGATATCGCAGGTGAACAGCCGGCCGTCGTCCGGCAGGCCCTCGGCGAGCGACAGGCTGCCGTAGCCGCCGAAGGTGCCGACCTCCACCACCCGCTTCGCACGGGTGAGCTGAACCAGCATCTTGAGCAAGCGGCCCTCGATGCGGCCCGTCGTCATCTGCGGGATTTCGAGGGTCTCGTAAGTCTCCTTCTCCAGGCGTTCGAGCAGCGCGCCCTCGCCCGAGCTGTGGTCGTGGGTGTAGCGCTCCAGATTTTCATCGATGAAGTCCATGGGCTCCTTTCCTTCAAGCGTTTCAGTAAGCGATGATGGCCTCGTCCTGCTCGCGCCAGGCGTACCAGGTGGCGACAGTTTGAAGCGGGTGCCACTTTCCCCCGAGCGCCGCGAGTTCCTTCGCGCCGGGCCGCTCCTTTAAACCGTAAATGGTTTTCACCGCCGCCTTAAGGCCGAGGTCTCCCACCGGCAGCACGTTCAACCGGCCCAGGGAAAAGATCAGGAACATCTCCGCCGTCCAGCAGCCAATGCCGTTGACGGCGGTGAGGGTGTCCACCACCTCGTCGTTGTCCATGAAGCGGAAGCGCCCAGGCCGAATGAGCCTTTCCTCGAAGTGGCGGCTCAGGTCCCTCAGGTAGGCCGTCTTCTGGCGCGACAGCCCCACCGCCCTAAGCGCCTCCGGTTCGGCGGCGAGAACACGGGCGGGGGTGGGCCTTCGGCCTCTGAACAGGGCGTTAAAACGCCCGGTGATGGTGGCCGCCGCCTTGGTCGAAATCTGCTGCGAGATGATGGCCGTCGCCAGCACGGTGAAATGCTTCCGGTTGCGCTTGAGCTGAAGCGGCCCGTGCCGCCGGATGAGATCGGCCATCACCCGGTCGCGGCTGTCGAAGTGACGGATGATTTTTCTCCGGCTGGGAAGTTCGCTCGCCATGACGCTGGGTTCTCACCAGTCCACTTGCAGGGCGCGCAAGCTGCCCAGGCTTTCGGATTCGCGCAGCGTCTCGATGGCGTCGTGGCTTATGCGATTGCCGCAGAGATCGAGGGTGATGAGGCCGCCAAGCGCCGGGCTCTCGGCGATCGCCCACGCCGCCTCGTCGCCCAGGCCGTTGTGACCGAGTGAAAGCAGGCAAAGCCCGTTCGCCAGGCCGCTCTCGGTGAGGGCGAGCACACCCTCGAGGCCAAGGCCGGTGCGGTCGAGATAGAGTTCCTTGACCTTTGAGAGCGTGCTCGAGGCCGCAAGCGCTTTCGCCCCGGCATCGCCAATGGGGGTGCCCTTCAGGTAAAGGATTTCAAGCTCCGACAACGCGGGCGCCTGGGCGAGCAGGGCGGCGCCCTCCGGCCCGATTGCGTTGCTGTGTAAAAACAATTTCCTTAAATGACCAAACCCCGGGCTCTCGGCGATCGCCCGCGCCGAGCGGTCGGTCAGCTTGTTGAACCCGAGCGACAGGCTGGCGAGGCCGGACAGGCCCCGGGCCGCCGCAAGCAGGGCCACGCCGGCATCGCCGAACTCGTTCTTGTCGAGGATCAACTCGCGCACCTTGGCCAGGCGGTTAAATTCGATGAGGTCCTCGATCTCCTCCAGGTTCACCTGCTTGTCGCCCAGATCGAGGCGGAAACAGGCGCCCTCGGAAAGCCCGTCGACATCGGCCTGGCTCAGCACCATGGCCGTTTCATCCGCCGCCTCGGCGGCAAGCAACGTGAGGCTGTTCTCCACCAGGCTTTCAAACAGCGGGTTCATCGACGATCCAGAGTTTCTCGGTGAAATATTGAATGATCTCGCTCGCGGTTTCCGCCGGCTGCTTTTTGGTGGTGTCCACAACCAGGTCCGCCGCCGCCCGGTATTTCGGCTCCCGCTCGGCGATGATCTGACGCTGCTCCTCCTCGAACGACAGGCCCTTTTTGAGCGGCGGCCGGTTGGGGTCCCTGCGGATGCGCTCCATGAGCGCCTCCAGACTCGCGGTCAGCAGCACCGCCCGCCCGTCCCTCTTCAGATGACGGATATTGTCGTCGTTCACCACCACGCCGCCGCCGCAGTCGATGATGGCGTCCCGGGCGCGGGAACTCACCTCGCGCACCACTCCGGCCTCGAGTTCGCGGAATTTGGGCCAACCGCCCTCCTCCACGATGCGCGGGATGGGTTTCCCCGCCGCCTCGACAATGAGATCGTCGATACGATACACGGTGCGGGAAAGCGCCCGGGCCAGGTATTTCGCCACCGTGGATTTGCCCGTCCCACGGTAGCCGAGAAGGATGATATTCATGATGCTGTCTCAAGCTCCGAAAACCGCGCGGCCTCGAAGCAGGGTAAATTAATCGCGCCCGGCATGCAAACGAAACCCGCGAGGGCCTCATTTGCCATCCCGGAGGCGATGATATATGATATACTTTCGGTTTCTCAAATGCATGGATGGACCAATATAAACCTCCGACCAAAAGGGGTTTTACCGTGAAGAAGCTAATAGCCCTGTTCTTCCTTTCCATCTGCCTGATCAGCCTCCAGGGGGCCGCGGCCTGGGCCGAAGAAGACGAAGAAATGAAAGGCCTCAAGAAACTGTGCGAAGAAAAAAACGACTCTGCGTGCTTTCGCATCGGAGAAAAATACCGCATCCTGGAGCGGGACAACAAAACCGCGCTTGAATTTTATCTCAAAGCCTGCGACACCGGCCACCTGGACGGCTGCACCTACGCGGGCATCCTGACGGCGGGTAACGGCAAGCAGTACAGCCCGGAATGGAAAAAGGCCGCCGAGTTGTTTCAGAAAACCTGCGACAAGAATCAGGAAATGGGCTGCTTCAACCTGGGCGCCTTGAAATACAAGGAAGGCCGGCAAAAAGCCGCCATCAAGTATTTCAAGAAAGCCTGCGACTTGGGCCACCAGACCGCCTGCTCCAATTTGAAAAACCTGGAGAACTGAGTAACAGCGCGGGCGGCGCCCCCGATACAGGAATGAACAACAAGGTCAAAAGCTGGGAAGAGCTGGTCAACGACGGCGAGAATTACGGCGGCATGGGCGAGGCCCTGACGCCGGAAGAAAAGATCGTCTTTGAAAACATCAAGGATAAAAAGATCCTGAAATTGCAGGATCGCTACGCCTTCTCAAAGACCGGCCAGGTATCGGAAACCCACGACATCGAACTCGCCACACTGCTCGCCGGGTTCAAGCCCCTTGCAAACATCTCCACCCTCATCATCACGCATAACAACCTGGGGCCGGAAGCGCTGAAGATCCTCACCGAATCCTCCATTCTGCCGAAAGTGGATTACCTGCACCTGGGCTCCAACAAGCTGGGCGACGAAGGCGCGAAAATACTCGCCGCCTCGCCGATGTTCTCCGAAGTCCGGACCTTGAACCTCGAGTGCAACGGCATCACCGCCGAAGGCGCGAAAGCCCTGGCGGCCTCGCCTCACCTCACCCACGTCACCTCGCTCAGCATGGTGGACAACCGCGTGGGCGACGAAGGCGCGCTCGCCATCGCCCATTCGAAAACCCTG
>QJWD01000054.1 GCA_003235465.1 Nitrospirota bacterium
AAAAATAAAACCACCGAAAGCAGGAAAAGGCCGAGCCGCTTCAAAGAAACGGCAGGGGAAGGGACGATTGACATGAACCGCGGGCCCGTGGGCCGAACCAAGTCTGCCGAGGGGCGCACGGTCATGCGATCCGCCTGGCCAGAAGCTGCCGCACCTGCTCGCTCCGCCTGTGGTCCGCCATTTTCAGATAAAGCTTCTCCGCTTTTTTCAAATGCAGGGCGGCTTTTTCCGGCTCCGCCAGCCTGTCGAGGTACAGGCAGCCGAGGACGTGATGGCCGTCGGCAAAATCGGGCTTGATGCGGACGACGTCCATCATCACCTCCCTGGCTTCCTCGCTCTTGCCCGAATCCATGAGGGTGAGGCCCAGGTAAAACTGGACCTGCACCGAATCCGGCTTTAACCGGGCGGCGCAGCGAAGCGCCTCTATCGCCTCATTGAGCCGGCCCGCCATCTTCTGCGCGACGCCGAAATAGTACAGGATGTTCGCTTCATAGGGATGCGCCTCGACGCCGCGGGTCAACCATTCAACGGCGTTCTCGATTTCCCCCTGGCGGATGAACGACGCGCCCAGCGCCACGTAGGCGTGCATGAAGTCCGGCTTCAGGGTGAGCGCCTTCTTGAGCGCGCCGATCGCCTTATGCGTCACCGGAATCCCGGCGTCGGACAGGCTGCCGTAGGCGATGCCCATATTGTAAAACGCATCGATGTACTCCGGGTCGAGCGCCACCGCCACCTTGTAGGCGTCGACGGCTCCCTGGCAGCGTCCCTGCCCCTGCCGCCGCAACCCCTCTTTCAACCAGGCTTCGGCGGCGGCCGCCTTGTCCTGAATATCTTCCCTGGGGCAAGCCAGCTGGTGCGCGAGCGACGCCTGCTGGAGCTCGTTATTGCGGATATAAATCTCTTCCGCCTCCTGCAGGTATTTCTCCGCCCGCCGCGGGTTTCTGAGTTTCTTGATGTGCATCGCCCCCAGCTCGAAAACCGCCTCGGCGAAATCCGGCTTGAGGCGCACCGCCTTCTTGAACGCCTGGCGGGCGGGGGCCGCCTGGCCGTGTTCGAGATAGGCGTAGCCCATGAGGCTGTACGCGTACGCCAGAGAGAGCGCGCCGTGGCCCGCGCTGTCCGGCGCGCGACCGAAGCCGAGGCGCTCGTGGGTGAAGGTCAGCCAGTAGTCGGGAATGGAAAAATCCGGCGCCATGGGCACGGCGCGCATGAACGCAGCAAGGGCCTTCTTTTCCTTTCCCAGGAGCCAGTAGGCCTCGCCCAGGTTGATGTGCACCTGCGGGTAGTCGGGTTTGATTTTTATCGCCCGCCGGTACTGCTCCGCCTCTTCCTTGAAATTTCCCTGGCAGCCATGCACATGGCCGAGCAGGTGGTGGGCGGGGTAGGCGAGCGGGGACGCCCTGATCAGCGATTCAAACACGGTGCGGGCGTCATCGTACTTGCCGGCAAGGATATGGTTGATCCCCGCGTCGAAGGATTCCAGATCCTCCCAGGTGAAGGGCAAAAGATCGTGAATGACCTCGGTCTGCCGCGAAAAGACCGGGCCGGATTCGCGGATCGCATCGAAGCGCTTCATGAGCTCCGGATTTTTTTTCCGCAGCTCCTCGCCCAGGGTGGAAAGCGCGCCGCCGTTCGACTCGGCCGCGGCCTGGCCTCTCTTGCGTTGTTCCTTGGTCTTTTTCAAATGCGGGCCCAAAACTGAAAGTGGATGGAGTAATTATAGGCCTTTCAAACGCGGAATGAAAGAGGCGGATCAGGCTTCGCCGTTCAGTCCCAGGTAGGTGCGGGTGGCGGCGTGGGCGGGGCTTGCGAACAGCGCTTCGGTGGGCCCCGCTTCGACAAGACGGCCGCCGGAGAGGAATATTGTTTGGTCGGAAACGCGGCGCGCTTCCGCCAGATGGTGGGTGACGAGAACCAGGGTGTGATCGCGCTTCAGGGACAGGATCAGCTCTTCGATGGCCCGGGCGGCCTTGGGGTCGAGCGCGGAGGTGGGCTCGTCCAGAAGAAGGATGCTGGGCTCCATCGCCAGGGTGCGGGCGATGGCCAGCCGCTGCTGCTGCCCGAGCGACAGGTGCGGCGCGGGCTTCTTGAGCCTGTCCTTGACCTCGTCCCACAACCCCGCCCGCCCGAGCGCCTGCTCGGCGAGGGCGGGAAATTCCTTCCTGCGGCCGGGCTCCAGGTGCTTTAGCCCGAAAATGACATTTTCATAGACGCTCTTGGGAAACATGCACGGCGTCTGAAAGATCATCCCCACCTTCCTGCGCAGGCGGCAGACATCCTCCTTGGCGGCGTAGATCTCGCGGCCGCCCACCCGCACCGCGCCCTCCACCCGGAAGCCGGGCACGCGGTCGTTCAGGCGACTGAGAGTGCGAAGCAGGGTCGACTTGCCGGTTCCCGACGGGCCGATCACCGCCGCCACCGAGTTCTCCCGCACGCTGAGGGAGAGGGCGTCCAGGACCGGCTTGCCGTTGTAGGCGACGCTCGTGTTAATGAGTTCGATGGCGTGCTTCATCGGTCGAACTCCATCGACAGGCGGCCGCGGAACACCAGCGACAGGGCGATGAGGGTAAAAACCAGGAGAAGCAGCACCAGGCCCGCGCCCCAGGCGTTTTCGACGGCGCGCGGGTTCACCGCCTCCTGCGCCAAAACGAGGATGTGGGTTTGCAGGGTCGGCACCGGGTCGCTCGCGCTTTGCGGAAAACCGGCGCCCGAGAACGCGGTGGCGGTGAACAGGATCGCCGCTGTCTCGCCCGCCGCCCGCGCGAGCCCCAAAAGCGTCCCCGTGGCGATGCCGTACAGGCTGTGCGGCAGCACGACGGAACGGATCATCTGCCCGCGGTTGAGCCCCAGGCCATCCGCCGTTTCGCGGTAGCGCGCGGGAAGCGCTTCGATGGCCTCGTGCACGCTCACCTGGATCGTCGGCAGAATCATGATCGCGAGGATCAGGGCGCCGGTGAGCCAGGAAACCCCCGTGCCGAGGAAGATGCCGAAAAACAGGTAGCCGATGAGGCCGAAGAGAATCGTCGGCATGCCGTTCAAGGTGTAGATGAGCAGGCTCAGGCTCCGCTTGAGCGCCGCGCTCTTCAGGTACTCGGTCTGAAACAAGGCGCCGGAAACCGCCAGCGGCAATGCGATGGCCGCCGCCGAGCCCATGAGCAGGAGGGTGCCGAAAATCTGGTAGCGCACGCCGCCTTTGGCGCCGAAGCTTGTGGAGGACTCAACGAAAAACCCGATCCCGATGGCGGGGCCGCCCCGCTTCATCACCTCGGCCAGAATCAGGACGAGGTTGAAGGCGGCAAACGCGGTTAAAAAAACCATCGCCAGGAGCGCGGCTTTTTCCAGAACGCCCCGCGTCATGCGGTTCTCCTTCGTTTAAGGAACAGGTGGCCCGCCACCGTCATGCCGAACACCATGACGAAGAGCAACAGCCCGAGGCCGAGAAGCGCGTTCCAGTGCAGGCCCGCGCCCACCGCCTCCGCCGCCTCGCGGCCAAGCTTCGACGGAATGCTCTGCCCCGGCAGGAACAGATTGTAGAGCGGCGAGGGCAGGCCGTCACGCCCACCGATGACGAGCATCACGGCGATGGTCTCGCCCATGGCGCGCCCGAGGCCCAGCAGCACCGCCCCAAGAAGCCCCGAGCGCGCTTCGGGCAGCACCACGACGAACGCGGCCCTAAGCCGGGACAGGCCCAGGCTCTCGGCCTGGTCCCGGTATGAACCCGGCACCGCGTGCAGCGCGTCCTCGCAAAGGGTGAGCAGGGTCGGCAACACCATGATGGCAAGAAGCAGGGCGGCGGTGAACAGGGTGTTGCCGTCGATGAGGCCGAAAAACTCCCGCACCCCGGGCGCCAGCACGCCAACGCCAAGCAGGCCGTAGACGATGCCCGGCACGCCGGCGAACAGCTCCATGAGCGATTTGACGGCAAGCCTCTGGCGCGGGGAAAGAAACTCCGACGCCACCAGCGCACCGGAAAGGGCAAACGGCAGCGCCATCGCCAAAGCAACCAGGGTGACGGCGGCGGAACCGAAAATCATCGGCAAACCGCCGTAAGACTCGCCGACCCACCAGTCCCGCCCGCTGAGAAAACCGAACCCCTCGGCCTCGAACACGGGCACGCTCTCCTTCACCAGAAAAAGAAAGAACAGGACGACAAGCCCCGTCGCCGACAAGGCGAGCAACGTCACCGCGGTGCGAAAAATATTTTCGAAGAAACGGGTTTCGAGCAAGGTCCTCCCCCAACGCGGCTGGCGTTAAATTGAACAGCGGCGGGTCACCGGCCCGGCCCCGGGGCGGCCTGGTAGCCGAGACCCGCCACGATCTTTTGTCCTTCCGGCCCGAGCAGGTACGAGATGAACTCGCGCGCGAACCCCCCGGCCTCCCCCGCCGTCACCAGGGCGAGCGGGCGGACGATGGGGTAGGCGGGGTCTTCGGGCATCAAAACCGCTTCGCCCTCCTTCAGGCCCACCGCCTTCACATCGGCGTTGACCCAGGCGAGGGAGAGCATGCCGATGGCGGCATCGCTCGCGGCGATTTTCGCCTGCTCCTCGTTGTTTGACCCGGTCACCAGGCGGGCCGCCGGCGCGCGCGCGGTGGCGTCGCCAAAGACGTATTGCATGAAAGCGTGGCGCGTGCCGCGATGCCGCTCCTTGTCCACCACGACGATTTCCCGGTCGGGGCCGCCCACCTGTTTCCAGTTTTTGATTTCGCCCAGGTAGATGCGGCGGATTTCCCCGCGCGTGAGCGCCTTCACCCCGGCGGCGTGGATTTCCGAGGAAACCACGCACGCCACCCGGTCGTAACCGATGACGTGCACCGTGAGGCGGGCCCCGGCGAAGCGCCTCTGTTCCTCCGGGGAAATCTCGCGGGAGACCATGCCGATGGACGCGCGCCCCTGCCCCACCGAATTGACCCCGACCCCCGAGCCCCCGGGGTTGACGGTGACGGAGCCGGGCGACCGCTTGTTGAACACCTCCGCCGCCAGGCTGACAGCGGGCAGCACCGTCGTCGAACCGACCACCAGCAGGCGGTCCGTCTGCTGGGAGGCCGCCCACGCGCCCCCGCCCCAAAGCGGCAACACGGCGACGATGCAGGCTAGAAATTTCATCCGCTCCTCTGTATCCCGTTAACCGTTTATCTATATGGATATATATAAATACATGGATATATCCGAATAATCAAGCGCACCGGAAGTTGGTCGCATGGCGCGCCGAAACCCTACAATTTTTGCCCGCCCCGTTGTGACGCCGATTGTTTGCCCCACGCCGGGGTTTTGATATAATATAAATGTGTATGTGAGCGGGAAACGCCATAGAACCTGGGGGGCATAACCGAGG
>QJWD01000003.1 GCA_003235465.1 Nitrospirota bacterium
GCCCCCATGCCCATACCGGCGGCTTTCTGGAGCTCGCGTTATGCCGATAAAAAAGACCAAACCCTTCAGGGTGGACGCGTTCGATTTCTCGCCGGGAAGAAAAATCGCCGGCAAGTACCAGATCGTTTCCCTCCTCGGTTCCGGCTGGGAGGGCGAGGTGTACAAGGTCAGCGAAATCGACACCGGCATCGAGCGCGCCGCGAAGCTGTTCTTCCCGCAGCGCAACAGGAAAGACAAGACCTGCCACGCCTACGCGCTCAAGCTCCACCGCCTGAGCCACTGCTCCATCCTCATCCAGTACCACACCAAGGAAGTCATCACCTTCAGGAAACACCCGGTGACGGTGCTGATTTCGGAATACGTCGACGGCATTCCCCTGCACCACTTTCTCAAAAAACTGCCCGCGCGCAGGCTGGACCCGTTCCAGGCGCTGCACCTCCTCTACGCCCTCACCTGCGGCATCGAGGAAATCCACCTGCTGAACGAATACCACGGCGACCTGCACACCGAGAACATCCTGGTGCACAAGTACGGCCTCGGCTTCAGCCTCAAGCTGCTCGACTTCTTCAATTCCTCGACGGGAACCCGGGAGAACATGAAATACGACATCTGCGGGCTGATCCAGATTTTTCACGAATGCATGGGCGGCGCCCGCACCTACTCCAAGCTGCCGCCCGTGGTCAAGGATATTTGCTCGGGCCTCAAGCACTCGCTGATCCTGAAAAAGTTCAGGACCGTGTCGCACCTGCGCGAGCACCTGGAAACGATGGAATGGATGAGCACCTGAATCCCCCCTCACCTTTTTGCCTGTCCGTAGCCGCCGCCGCCCGGCGTGAGGATGCGCACGCGGTCGCCCGGCTGAACGGTGAACTGGTTTTTCCCCCCCAGGTCGATCTCGATGCCACCTGCCTGAATCCACAGGTTCTGGCCCGTCGCCCCCGGCTCGCCGCCGGCGAGGCCGTAGGGCGCGTACACCCGCCGCTCGCAAAGGAGGGTGACGTCCAAAGACTCGAGGAATTCGATTTCTCTCACCAGGCCGTCGCCCCCCCGGTAAGCGCCGCCGCCGCCGGAACCCCGGCGGATAGAAAACTCCCGAAGCAGGAGCGGATAGCGTTTCTCCAGGATTTCCGGATCGGTGATGCGGGTGTTGGTCATGTGCGTGTGCACGCCGGACTGGCCGTGCCAGAAAGGCCCCGCGCCCGCCCCGCCGCCGATGGTTTCGTAGTAGGCGAAACGGCTGTTGCCGAAGGTCAGGTTGTTCATGCAGCCCTGGCTCGCCGCGGCGGCGCTCGCGGCTTTCAGCACCACATCGGTGAGGCGCTGCGAGGTCAGCGTGTTGCCGCCGGCGACGGCGGCGGTGGGCCCGGGGGCGAGCAGCGACCCCTCGGGCAGGCGGATGGCGATTGAGCGCAGGCAGCCCTGGTTGAGCGGCAGGTCGCTCTCGATGAGGCAGCGCAGGCAGTACAGGATGACCGACGCCGTCACGGCGCAAGGCGCGTTCAGGTTGCCCGCAAGCTGTTTCGCCGTGCCGGTGAAATCGAACACGGCGCTGCCGCTTGCGGGATCGATGGTTAGAGCCAGGCGGATGAGGGAGCCGTCGTCCAGGCGGTCCTCCGCGTGCAGGGCCTCGCCTCGCTCGATGCCACGGGACTGGGCGAGGGCGGCGAGCCGCTTTCTTACCGAGCGGTCGGCGTTGTCCTGCAGGTGCTGCATGTAAGCCTGCACCGTTTGAAGCGATGAGCGCCGAATCAGCTCGCGCACCAGTTCGACGCCCTTGTGGTTCGCCGCCACCTGCGCCTTGAGGTCGGCGAGGTTGTCGGCCAGGGCGCGGGTGCCGGGCACCTTCCTGCCGCCCGGCCCATCCTGTTCGGCGGCAAGCAGGGCGGCGATGGCGTCCTCCCTGAACACGCCGCCCTCCACCAGCTTGAACGAGCGGATCACCGCGCCCTCCTCGGCGAGGGTGCTGGAAAACGCCGGCATGGAACCGGGGGTGATGCCGCCGATGTCGGCGTGGTGGCCGCGGTTGGCGACGAAAAACACCGGCCGGCCGTCTTCCATCACCGGCGTGATGACGGTGATGTCGGGCAGGTGGCTGCCGCCGAAGCTGGGATCGTTGGTGACCCAGACGTCGCCCGGCCGCATGTCGTCCCGGTATACGGCGAGCTGCCGCTTCACCGCCTCGCCCATGGCGCCGAGGTGCACCGGCTGGTGCGGGGCGTTGGCCACCAGGTCGCCTGTGGGGCCGAACAGGGCACAGGAAAAATCCTGCCTCTCCTTGATGTTGGTGGAGATGGCGGTGCGCACCAGCTGGCGGCCCATCTGTTCGGCGATGGACATGAAGCGGTGGCCGAACAGGGCGAGTTCCACCGGGTCGGGCGCGCCGCTTGCGGGCGGGATGCCGCTGGGCGGCGGGATGTCGATCTCCACGTCGCCGTATGGCGTGATCGCCGCCCGGCAACCGGGCTCGATGACTAGGGTCGAGGTGTCGTCGATGATGAGCGCCGGCCCGGCGATGGCCTCACCCGCGCCCAGGTCAGCGAGGCGGTGGACCGGGGTGTCGGCCCAGCCGTTTCTGAAATAACAGCGGGTGACGGTGGCGGGCGGCGTCGGCGCTGGCTTTTTCTCGATTGGCCGGGCCTTCATGCGCGGGCACAGGCCGATGACGCGCACCCACAAATCGTCCACCCTCACCGGCCGGCCGGAAAGTTTGAAGCCGAACTCGCGCTCGTGCTCTAGCTGGAAGCGGCGGGCGAAATCGCCGTCCTCGGGTTCGGCGATCATCAACTGGGCGTCGACGCCCTCGACCCTGAGGTTGAGGTAGCGCCGGACCTGGGCGTCGTAGTTGCCCTGGCCCGCGAGTTCCCGCCGGGCGTCGTCTTCGAGGGCATCGAGGCGCGCGACCAGCGCCGGAAGGGAAGCTCCGTCGAGCGTCGCGGCGGCGGGCTCCCGCCTTTCGACGACAAGATCGGCGAGACCCAGGCCGTAGGCCGAAAGGATGCCGGCGTGGCGGTGCACGAACACCTTGTTCATCCCCAGCGTGCGGGCGAGGGCGCAGGCGTGCTGGCCGCCCGCGCCGCCGAAACAGGCGAGCACGTGGTCCTTCACGTCGAACCCGCGCGCGACAGACACTTCGCGGATCGGCCGCACCATGGTTTCGTTCGCGACATCGATGAACCCCTCCGCCACCTCTTCCGGGGACAGCACCGGGCCGTCCCCCCGCTCTTTCTGAATGCGGCGTGTGAGGTCGAGAAAGGCTTCTCGCGTCGCCTTTTCATCCAGCGGCTCGTCTTCGCCGGGGCCAAACACGCGCGGAAAATACTCGGGCATGAGCCGTCCCAGAAACAGGTTGGCGTCGGTGAGCGACAGCAAGCCGCCCTTTTTGTAGCAAACCGGGCCGGGGTGCGCGCCGGAGGATTCCGGCCCGACAACGAACAGCCCGTTCTCGAAAAACAGCCGCGATCCGCCGCCGGCGGCAACGGTGCGGATGTCGAGCTGCGGCACCTGCAGGAACACGCCGGCGGTTTCCGACTCCTCGGTCCACTCGTATTCGCCGTCGTAGCGCGAGACATCGGTGGAGGTGCCGCCCATGTCGAAGGCAATGACGGGGCGGCCGGGAAACTCACGCGCCGTGGTCCTGGCCGCGCCCACGACGCCGCCCGCCGGGCCGGACAAGACGGCCCGGCTGCCGCTGAAGGCCTCGGCGCGGGTGAGCCCGCCGTCGGACTGCATGAAGAACAGGTCCGGCTCCTGGCCACGAAAACCGGCGCGGAAGCTTTTGAGATAGTTTCGAATGAGGGGGGTGAGGGCGGCGTCGACGGCCGCCGTCTGGCCACGATCGACGATGCGGATTTTCGCCAGCACCTGGCTGGAGAGCGACACATGGGAAAAACCCATCTCCTCGGCGAGGGCGCCGATCAACAGCTCGTGCGCCGGGTGGGTGTAGGCGTGCATGAGCACCACCGCCAGGCTCTCAAAGCCTTCGTCTTTGAGGCGGGCGAGTTCGCGCCGGAGATGCCCAAGGTCCGGCGCTTTCAGCACCTCGATGCCCTCGCCGGAGAGCCCTGTAAAAGCGCCTTCGCCGGCGGGCACGAGGCGAACGCGCTCGTCCACCTCGATCACGCGCTGCCAGATGGGCGGCGGCTTGCGGATTTCAAGATCGAAAATACGCGGCCGGCTCTGCTTGCCGATGGCGAGCAGATCGCCGAAACCGCGCGTGATGAGCAGCGCGGTTTTCGCGCCCTTCCGTTCGAGCAGCGCGTTGGTGGCGAGCGTCGTGCCCATGCGGATCCACTCGATGGCGGAGCCGTCGAGCGCGCCCCTCGCAAGGGGTTTGCCTTGGACGTCCTCGAGCACGCGGCGGATGCCTTCGAGCGGCGCGTCGGGGTAGTGGTCGGGGTTTTCCGACAACAGCTTCACCACCCTGAAACCCGGCTCCCCCGGCACCTCGGCGTAGATGTCGGTGAAGGTGCCGCCGCGGTCGATGGAAAATCTGATTCCGGTGGATCGGTCCATGCTGCAAAGATAAACCGGAATCCGCTCCCTGGGAAGTCCGGATTATCCTGATCGCCCTTCCGGGCCGCCGTCAATCGTGATCTTTCTCGTGCTCCTCCTCGGCGTGCGCCAGGTAAAACTGGCCGGACTGGATCAGCGCCTTGGTCTCGACGTTCACGTGCGCGTTGGCCGCGCCGTAATGGTAGACGAGTTCGCCGCCAGTGTGGCCGGTGTTGACCAGGGGAACGATGCCCGCGAGGCTGAGCACCACAAACGCGAGCTGCGCCTTCGCCCCCGGCCGGGCCATCAGGCCGCCCAGGGAAATCAGCACCAGGCCGCCCGCCACCCAGGGGATCAGCTCGGCGGCTTCTTCGTGCTCTTCGATGATTTTTTCGGACACCACCTTCTCGACCTTGTCCTCGTCGTCCTCGCCGAGTTCGCTTGCGACCAGGGCGCTTGCGCCGTAGGCGAGGGCGAGGGCGGTGATGAGAACCCACGCTTTCTGTTGGGTGTGGCCCTTTTTGATCGCCCACCAGAGGCCGAGGGCGATGAAAGGTAGCGTCATTCCGATGACGATGGGAAAATGTACAGCTATGGGATGCAACGGCAGATCAAACATGCTAACCTCCTTTTTTATTTGTTCTGCCCCCAGTTTCGGGCGCTTTTGGCAAGACCGCCATCCGGCTTTTGGGGTATGCTGTATTTCATTATTTTATAACCTGTTAGCCAAGGGTTAGGGTAAATGGAGGATAGCAAAAACCTGCCTCTCATGCTGCTTTTTCTCTCCGGCGCGGTGATGGTGCTGGTGGGCCTCGACCTCGTCAGCGAC
>QJWD01000265.1 GCA_003235465.1 Nitrospirota bacterium
GAAAGCCTGGTCAAGGCGTATTTCTCCGTCAAGGGCGGGTTCGATGACCCGCAGGTGAATGCCATTCCGTTCACCTCCTTAAGCAGGAAAGTGATGGGCATCTTCCAGGGCATTTTTCAAACCCCCGGCGCGCTGTTCCCCCCGCAGGACGATACCGGCAAGTAATTCCCTGCGCCACTTCAACATCGATAGGGAATTTTTCAGACTCCCGGAGCGTGGTTTCCTACAGGACGGTATCGAAAAATAAAACCCGGCAAAACGTCAGGCCCGCAGGCGAACCTCACCCTAGGGGCGGGCAGGCTTATCAGGCGGAGTCGATGCGGACGACGTTGACTTCGGAGGGGGAGCGGCCAAGTGCCATGGACAACGCCGGCGCGATGGCGGCGATGTGTTCCTCGGTTTCGGCCGAGGCGGCTTGCGGCGCCTGTTTTTTAGCCGGCGGCGGTGGCGGGGCCTTGTAGGGGAACAGCGCCTCGATCGCCTTGATGGTGAAGATCAGAATGGTGAGCACCAGAAAGATGATGCCCATGGCGATAACGGAAATGTAAATTGCGGAGACGGTATCGGCGGACATGGATTAGGGGTTGGATAAGGTGGCGA
Organism: Nitrospirota bacterium; assembly: GCA_003235465.1. The sequence continues at coordinate 601 of QJWD01000265.1, forward strand.
CGATGGGTTCGATGGCGGCGTGGGTTTCCGGGCCGGGGGTGCCGAACAGCGAGATGAAGACGCCGGCGGCCACGGCGCTGCCGATAACGCCCGCCACGTTGGGGCCCATGGCGTGCATGAGCAAATAATTCGACGAGTCCTCCTCCTGACCCACCTTCTGGGAAACGCGGGCCGCCATCGGCACGGCGGATACGCCCGCCGACCCGATCAGCGGGTTTACCTTGCCGCCCGAAATCTTGCACATGATTCTGCCGAAAACCACCCCGCCGGCGGTGGCGAAAGAGAACGCCAGCAAACCGAGAACGATGATTTTGATAGTTTCAAGCTTGAGGAAGGAGTCGGCGGTCATCGACGAGCCCACCGCGAGGGCGAGGAGTATCGTGACGATGTTGATCAGGTGCGTTTCCGCCGTTTCGTGCAGCCTGGCCGTCACGCCGGATTCCCTGAACAGGTTGCCGAGCATCAGCATGCCGAGAAGCGGGGTGACGCCGGGAAGCATCAGGCAGCAGACGACGGTGACCACCATGGGGAAAACGATTTTCACGGTTTTCGATATGGGCTTGAGCTGCGCCATGCGGATCTTGCGTTCCTTCTTGGTGGTCAGCCAGCGCATGATCGGCGGCTGGATGAGCGGCACTAGCGACATGTAGGAATACGCCGCGACGGCGATGGGCGCGAGCAGGTGCGGCGCGAGCTTGGTGGCGATGAAGATGGATGTCGGCCCGTCGGCGCCGCCGATGATGCCGATGGCGCTCGCTTCCTTGAGATCGAAACCGATAACCACCGCGCCGATCAGGGTGGTGTAAACGCCGAGCTGAGCCGCGGCGCCGAGCAGCAGCGTTGTCGGGTTCGCGAGCAGCGGGCCGAAATCGGTGAGCGCGCCGACGCCGAGGAAAATGAGCGGCGGCAGCACTTCGTGCTTCACGCCCTGGTAAAAGAGAGCGAGCAGCCCCCCCTCGTCGGTGCTGGTCATCAGGCTCATGGGGATGTTGGCGAGCAGACAGCCAAAACCGATGGGAAGAAGAAGCAGCGGCTCGAATTTTTTCCAGATCGCCAGGTAGAGCAGGACAAAGGAAATCGCGATCATGACCACGTGCCCCAGCGTCAGCTGGGAAAACGCGGTGGTGGAAAGCACCTGCGCGACGATGGTGGATAGGTTGAAGTCCATTAGGCGATGACGACCAGAGGGTCTCCGGATTGCACGTTGTCGCCTTCCTTGACCAGGATGGATTGGATCGTGCCTGCCGAGGGCGCCTTGATGTCGGTTTCCATTTTCATGGATTCCATCACCAAAACGGTGTCGCCTTCGGCGACGCTGTCGCCCACCTTGCACTTAAGCGAAAAGATCGACCCGGGCAGGGGAGCGGTGAGCGGAGGGGCATCGCTTGCGGCCGGAGCCGGAGCGGGCGCGGGGGCCGCCTGCCCCGCCGCCGGTGCGGCGGGGGGAACGCTGGCAGGCGCGGGTGCGCCTCCAAGAGAAACTTCCACCGAGTAATCGCGGCCGTTGACGCGCACGCGGTACACGGCGCTGCCCGACGCAGGAACAGAAGCGGCTGCGGCCGCCGGTGCGGCGGGAGCGGCTTGTGGTTTCGCCGCCGGGGCTTCCGGTTCCTCGATCATGGGCTGGTTACGCGTTTCAAAAAACTTGAGGGCAACCTTGGGAAACAGGGCGTAGGTCAGGCGGTCCTCGTCGGAGGTGATGTCCTTGGCTTTTTCCTTCAGCTCCTCGATCACCCCTTCCCATTCCGGTTCGAGAAGGTCGGCCGGGCGGCAGTCCACCACTTGCTGGTTTTCCGCCACCTTGGCAAGCAGTTCCTCATCGATGGGGGCGGGGAGTTTGCCGTACTTGCCCATCACGCATTCGCGCGTTTCCTTGGTGATGACTTTGTAGCGCTCTCCGGTGAGCACGTTCAGGGTGGCCTGCGAGCCGACGATCTGGCTGGTCGGGGTGACGAGGGGCGGGTAGCCCATGTCCTTCCTGACCCGCGGCACCTCCTCGAGCACCTCATTCATCTTGTCGAGGGCGTTTTGCTCCCGAAGCTGGTTCTCCATATTGGAGATCATGCCGCCGGGGATCTGCGATTTGAGGATGTTAATATCGACGCCCTTGAAATCGCTCTCGAACCGCGCGTAATGTTTGCGGACCTCGCGGAAGTAATCGGCGATCTCCTCGAGCAGGTCGAGGTTAAGCCCGGTATCGCGCGGGGTGCCCATGAGCGCGGCGACGATGCACTCGGTGGCGTAATGCGAGGTTCCCATCGACATGCTGGATATGGCGGTATCGATCATGTCCACCCCGGCGTCGATGGCGCACTGCATGTTCATGCCGACGAGCCCGGTGGTGGCGTGGGTGTGCAGGTGCACCGGCAACTTGCTGGTCTTCTTGATTTCGCTGATGAGCTCGCGGGTCACCGTGGGTGTCAGCAGGCCGGCCATGTCCTTGATGCACAGGATGTCCGACCCCATGTCCTCCAGTTGCCTGGCCATCTTCAGGTAGAGCGCCACATCGTGCACCGGGCTCACCGTGTAGCTGATGGCGCCTTCCACGGTTTTGCCGCATTTTTTCACCGTCTTGACGGCGGTCTCGATGTTGCGAAAATCGTTCAGGGCATCGAAGATTCTGAAGATATCAATTCCCACATCGGCGGATTGCTTGACGAAGCGTTCGACGATGTCGTCGGCGTAATGGCGGTAGCCGACGCAGTTCTGCCCGCGCAGGAGCATCTGGAAGGGGGTGTTGGGTATTTTCCTCTTGAGCTTTCGCACTCTCTCCCAAGGGTCTTCATTCAAAAACCGGATGCAGGTGTCGAAGGTGGCGCCGCCCCACATCTCGAGCGAGAAAAATCCCACCTTGTCCAGCTTTTCTGCGATGGGCAGCATGTCCTCGGTTTTCATGCGCGTCGCAAGCAGCGACTGGTGCGCATCGCGGAGGATGAGTTCGGTGATCTTAAGCGGATTGGAAGCGTTGTTCATAATGCAGATATCCTTGGAATGGCCATGCAGCCATGATGAAAAGCCCGGGTTGCCAATTCAGGTGGCGCTGGATCGTATGGGGCCTGTGCCTCCACATAACCCGGCATACTCCGCCACCTGCACATAAAAATTTACCAAATTGAAATTCAGGATGGCCTGGCTGGGAACCAAGGAATAGTAAATTATCGCGTGTGCAAAATCAAATCTTATTTGCGCCAGGTCATGGGCAGAAACAGGATCAGAATGCCGTAAATTTCAAGCCGTCCGAGGAGCATGAACGTGATTGAAATGGCTTTGGCGAAGGTCGGCAGGTTGGCGTAGTCGCCCATGGCGCCGACCTCCCCGAGACCCGGGCCGATATTGAACAAAGTGGCGATGGAGGCGGAGATGGAGGTGGTGAGGTTGAGCCCTGTCAGGCTCATCAGGACGGCGCCCGTGGCGGCCAGGCCGATAAAAAGAAACGTCAGGGCGACGACGTTGGTCAAATCCTCGGGGGGCACGGTTTTACCGCTCACTTTGACGTGAAAGATCGCCCTGGGATGAACCAGCTTGTGCAGCTCCCGCATGATGACCTTGAAGATCAAGATGATGCGAATGGCCTTGAGCGAGCCGCTGGTGGAGCCGGAGCAGCCGCCGACCATCATGATGGCGAGCATCAGGAGGCGCAGGTAATCCGGCCACAGGTTGAAGTCGTCGGATACGAAGCCGGTGGTGGTGTTGATGGACACCACCGTGAACAGGGACTTCCGGAGCGCCTGTCCGGCGGACGCCTGGCCGCTTTCCAACAGGCCGAGGGTCACAGTCAATGTGCAGACCAGGATCATCAACGAGTAGAAGCGGAACTCGGGGTTCTTGAACACCTGGCCAAAGTTGCGGGAAACCAGTTGATAGTGGAGGGCGAAGTTGATGCCCCCGAGAAACATGAAGAAAATGATGATCGTCTCGACGAAGAGCGAGTCGAAGTAGCCGATGCTGCCGTTGTGCGGCGAAAAACCCCCGGTGGCGACGGTGGAGAAGGTGTGGCAGATGGCGTCGAACCAGCTGAGCCCCGCGGCTTTCAGCAACAGGCATTCCGCCACCGTCAGGACCAGGTAGGTTTTCCATAGGATCTTAGCGGTTTCGGCAAGCCGGGGCTGCATGCGCTCGACGGTGGCGCCGCCGGGAATCTCGGCCTTGAACAAATGGAAGCTGCCGATGCCGAGAACCGGAAAAATGGCGAGGGAGAGGAGGATGATCCCCATGCCGCCCACCCACTGCGTCAGGTTGCGCCAGAACAGCACCGGTTTTGGGGTGCTGTCGATATCTTTCAGGATCGACGCGCCGGTGGTGGTGAAGCCGCTCATGCTCTCGAAAAAGGCGTCGATGAACTGGGAGCACACGCCGGTCAAATAATACGGCAGCGAACCGATGAGGGCGATAGCAAGCCAGGACAGGGCGACAATGGCGAAGCCCTCGCGGTCCCTCAGCATTTCAATGCCCGATGGCAGCAACTTCCAGAGCGCCAGGCCGACGGCGAGGGAAATGCAAACCGTCAGGCCAAAGGCGGCGGTGGAGCCGAGGTAGCCCTCAAGCTCGGGAGTCGGGAAATAAAAGGAAACGATGAAAGGCAGTAGAAGCAGGCCGGAAAGCAGGATGAGCAGGACGCCGGCAACATTGAATATGGCCTTGATGTTCATCGAAAGGGCAGAAAACGACGCTTGCGGCCGAATAATTTCTCAATCTTCTCG
>QJWD01000139.1 GCA_003235465.1 Nitrospirota bacterium
GTCCTTGAGGATGAAGTCGATTTTCGTGGCCGTCTCGAACGCGAGGGCCTTGAAGCTTGCGCCGATAACCTCCTGCACCGACTTGTTGCTCTGCGCGTAGGAAATCACCATGGAGAGAAGAAGCGGCAGGGTGCCGACCACGATCATCGTTCGGATGAGTTTGTTTTTAAGCCCCATGCGGGGCGGCGGCGGGTCGTTCTCTTGAATGTTGCGATTTGCCATGGAGGACACGCGTCGTGATTCGGGAAACCGCGACGCCTTGCTTTAGGCGCCGTATGGACCGATAGCCTGTTTAATGCCCCGCCGCCCTTGACAGCCCGCGGGGCCAGACATAAATTTCATGAAAGGCCCGCTGCCAGGATGGCGCATTAATCACACTTAATATGATCCTGCGAGCCGGATTTGGCAAGTGTTGTATGGCTCCGGGATGCGGCGGGCGAGTTTCAGGAGAAGGGCGCGGCCCTGAGCCGTTTATTCGGTTCCGTCGTGAGGAAATCCGGGGAGAGATTGGTTCCGCCACGCCGCGGGTTGTTGCAATAGGGTGGGAATAACAATCTGTTCCCATTTATCTGGAGGATGCGATATGGCACAGGGAAAAATTCTTGTGATCGACGATGAAGAAGACGTTCGCGAGGTGATCAGGCTGCATCTGGAAAGCGCCGGGTATAATATCCTTGAAGCGGTTGACGGCGAAGACGCCATCAAGACGCTGAGAAGCGAGGACAACATGATCAACGTGGGCGTCATCCTGTGCGATATACGCATGCCCAAGGTGAACGGCATCGAGTGCATCGACTTTCTCAAGAAGGAGGCGCCGGGCATACCGGTGGTGGTTGTCACCGGCTACCCCGACACCGAGATGGCGGCCAACCTGATGAAAAAAGGCATCCGCGACTACCTGGTGAAACCGGTGGAGAAGGAAAAGCTGCTCGGCACGGTGAAGGAGATCATCGCGAAGGGCAAGGAAACCGCCTTTTAGGTTTGCCGTGGCCGCACGCGGCGGCGCGGAACGTTCTCATGCCCCCCGCAGCCTTCCGGTTGCGGGGTTTTTTTCTGCCTGGGCGGCGCCGGGCGGCCCCCGCAGGATTTTTTCCTTCCTTTTTTTAATCAATCAGTTGCGGATTTTTGGGATTGCAAAGGCCGGGCTTTTGGTCTAGATTATTGCCACTGCCATGAAAATGATCCGTTGTTACATCCGCCATGAAAAGCTCGACCTGGTGCGTGAAAAGCTGTTCGAGCTCGGTGTGCCCGGCCTCTCGGTCAGCGAGGTGCGGGGCATTGGCAAGCCGATGAGCCAGCTGAAATCCGCTCCCGGTTCGCGCGTTCCCGAATTCTCGCCGCGCCTGGAAATCTCCCTCGTTCTCGCCGACGAGGCGGTGAACGAGGTCGTCGAGATGCTCACCGCCACGGTGCGCACCGGCAAACTGGGCGACGGCAAGATCTTCATCCTGCCGGTGGAAGGTGCGATTCGGATTCGCACCGGTGAAAGCGGCGAGCAGGCGCTTTATTGAGCGAGGTCCTCTCGCGTCCCTCCTGATTTCCCAAGGGGAATAAACAGGTGATTGCCGACCAACTGGCAGCCGTACATAGGCGCATGGCCGAAGCCGCCCGAAGGGCCGGCCGCGATCCGGCGTCGGTGCGTCTTGTCCTGGCGAGCAAGACGGTGCCTGCCGAGCGCATCGCGTTGGCGGTGGAGGCGGGCGAGCGCTTGTTCGGCGAGAACCGCGTGCAGGAGGCGACGCGGAAGATCGACGCCCTCGAAGGGCGGGGCATCGCCTGGCATTTCATCGGCCATTTGCAGAAAAACAAGGTAAAATATATTATTGGGCGTTTCGCGCTGATCCACTCGGTGGACAGCGTGGACCTGGCCCGGACGATCAGCGAAAAGAGCCGGGAGCACGGGCTGGTGACGCCGATCCTCATTCAAGTCAACATCTCGGGCGAGGCGTCGAAATCCGGCGTCGGCCCGGAGGAACTTGGAGAGACGCTTCAGGCGGTGGCCGACTTGCCCGGGGTTCGCGTGGACGGCCTCATGGCCATTCCGCCCTACGATCCGGACCCGGAGGCCTCGCGCCCATATTTCAAGGCCCTGGCCGGGCTCAGGGAACGCCACCAGGGCCGGGTTGCCATGAAGGAGCTTTCCATGGGCATGTCCGGCGATTTTGAAGTGGCGATCGAGGAAGGGGCGACGCTCGTCAGGGTCGGCAGCGCGGTTTTCGGCGAGCGGCAGGGTTGAATAACTTCACTCCCGTCTTAAGGCGGAAAGCAGGCGCCATGGGGCGCGTTCGGAGGTTTCGTGCTTAAAGGAAAAAAGCTGGGTTTCATCGGCGGCGGCAACATGGCCGAGGCGATGATCCGCGGGTTGACGTCGGCGGCGTTCATCGAAGGCAAGAACATCCTCGTGTTCGACCCGCGTCCGGAGCGCCTCGATTTCCTGCACCGGGAATACCGCATCAAACCCGCCGCCGGCAACCGCGACCTGGTGGACAAATCCGATATCGTCATTCTCGCCGTCAAGCCGCAGATCGTGAAACAGGTTCTCCTGGATATCGGCGGCTGCGTAGCCGAGAGGCATCTTGTCATCTCCATCGCCGCCGGGGTGCCGATCTCCATCATCGAGGACACCCTCGCGGAGGGCGGTTGCACCTCCTCGGCGGTGGTCCGCACCATGCCGAACACGCCGGCGCTGGTGGGGCGGGGCGTCACCGCCATCGCCTCGGGCACCCAGGTGTCGAAAACCGACGTCAAAATCGCCCACCGCGTTTTCGAGGCCATCGGCACGACGGTGGATGTCGATGAAGTCCACCTGGATGCGGTGACGGGCCTCTCGGGCAGCGGCCCCGCCTATATTTTCCTGATCATCGAAGCGCTGTCGGATGCGGGGGTGAAGATGGGCCTGCCGAGGGATGTCGCCAACGCGCTGACGCTGCAAACCGTGCTCGGCTCGGCGGAACTCGCGGCCAAGAGCGGCAAGCACCCGGGCGAACTGAAAGACATGGTGACGTCGCCGGCGGGCACGACCATCTCCGGGTTGCACACGCTGGAGGCGGGGGGGCTGCGCACCACGTTAATGGACGCGGTGGAGGCGTCCACCCTGCGCTCGCGCAAGCTAGGCGAGATGGCGCTTGAAAACACCAGCGCCGGCCGCACCAAAAAGAAAGACCCCTGAAAGGCGCGGCGCGCCCGGGGTTTCAGGCGGGTTATTTCGAGCGGAATTTCTGCCATTCGCCGAGGCCGACGAGGGCAAACCCGAGCAGGATGATCCACGTGGGCCGAAGCACGTGCTCGGGCTTTTGCACGAACATCATCAGCATCACCATCACGCCGAACATGGTGATGGTGAGGCCGGTGTAAACGTTGCTAAGCCCCTTGGCGAAACGGTCGGGGTTCTTGAGGTCCCGTTTGATTTCCGGCTTCAGCTCCACCTTCCAGAACATGCCCGTATCTCCCTTATCGCCACATCCCCTCGTTCATCCGGCCGGAGCGGAACCCCTCGACATCCACGGTGATGAACTTGAAGCCCAGAGCTTTGATCCGGCGGCTCGCGTCCTCGGCGGGGCCGTTTAAAAAGCGCGGAATATCTTCCTTCCTGAGCTCGATGCGCGCCACATCGCCATGGTGGCGGACGCGCAGGTCGCTGAAACCGAGCGACAGCAGGATGTCCTCCGCGCGTTCGATGGCCGATAGCTTTTCCGTCGTGATTGGTTCGCCGTAAGGCACCCTGGACGACAGGCAGGCCATCGCCGGTTTCGACCACACGCGAAGCCCGCGTTCCTTCGACAGGGCGCGGACGTCGTCCTTGCCGAACCCCGCTTCGACAAGCGGGCTTAAAATGCCGTGCTCGCGCGCCGCGGCGATGCCTGGCCGGTGGTCGCCCAGGTCGTCCCGGTTGATGCCGTTCACGATATGAGCGAGGCCGCGTTCCCTGGCCAGGCGGGCAAGCTTGCCGTAGAGTTCCGATTTGCAGTGGTAGCAGCGGTTCTCCGGGTTCCGGCGGTAATCGGGCGAGGCCATCTCCTCGGTATCGAGGATTTCGTGCGGCGCGCCGAGTTCCTGCGCCAGGCGGGCCGCCTCTTTCAGTTCGCGGTTCGGCAGGCTTTCGGAACGGGCGGTGACGGCGAGCACGTTTCCGGGCAGCACCTCGCAGGCGACGGAAAGCACGAGCGCGCTGTCGACGCCGCCGGAAAAGGCGACCAGGGCGCTGCCGAGTTCCTCGAACCGGTTTATGAGCTGTGCGTGTTTTTGAGTGAGGGACATGATCCTACCAAGGGTTTCGGCCTAGGTTATCACAAAGCGTTGCGAAAAAAAATCCGGGAACGGCCAGGGGCCGCTCCCGGATAACGAGGAGGAGGAATGTCTCGCTGGCGGGGCCGATGCTGCGCTTAGTGCCCGCTCGTTTATTTTGATGCTGCACGAGGCCCGCGGGATTTTTTTTCGCCGCCACCTTTTAGGCCGGCTGGCCCCGGTTTTACGAACAAGTCCGGAAACCCTTTCTGACAAAAGGGTTCACATCGAACCCGGTGGACGGCGGGCGGCAAAAAATGCAGGTGGAAGGGCCCTTCCCAGGCGATGTTTGGGGCCTAGCCGCCGATGGCGTGCATGGCGCGCACCGGGCGCTCGAAATCGTCGAGGTTGATCTTGTGGCCCGGTTCCTTGATCCGCACCGCCTCGCGAATGGCGGCGGCGATGTCTTCATCGCTCGCGCCCTGACGCACCAGGTCCTTCAGGTTGGTTTCGTGGGTGGAGAAGAGGCAGGTGCGCAGCTTGCCGTCGGCGGTCATGCGAATGCGGTTGCAATGATCGCAGAACGGGTTGCTGACCGCGGTGATGATGCCGATCTTCCCCTTGCCATCGGCGAAGTTGTACTCGCTGGCGGGGCCGATGTCGAGCGAGTTGTCGATGGGGACGAGCTCGTACTTTTCCCGAATCAGGTCGACGATTTCGTGGCCGAAGAGCACCTTGTCGCGCTCCCATATCCGGTCGGAATCGAGCGGCATGAATTCGATGAAGCGGATCTCGAACCCGTCGGAGCGGCCCATCTCGATGAGCGACATGATCTCGGTTTCGGAGAAGTTGCGCATGGCCACGGCGTTAATCTTGATCGACTGGTAGCCCGCGAGGGAGGCTTCCTTTAGGCCTTCGAGCACCTGGTCCAGGCAGTCGCGCCGGTTGACGTCGCGGAATTTATCCGGGTCCAGCGCGTCGAGGCTCACGTTCAGCCGTTTCAGCCCCGCTTCCCTCAGCGCCTTCGCGTGTTCCTTGAGGAAAAAGGCGTTGGTGGTCATGGCGATGTCG
>QJWD01000276.1 GCA_003235465.1 Nitrospirota bacterium
TTCGTTACGGATGAGAACTCAGGGGGCCGGGCGGCGCGGCGGGTCGAAATCGATGGAGCAGCAGCCGAGGTTGATGCCGGCCTTGTTTTTTCGCGGGAAAAACTTCCCGGGCGGGATGAAATTGATCACCTTGTTGCCTTCCCTGCGGGTGGCGACGAGGCCGGAGGACCTTAGAATCGACAGGTGGTGCGAGGCCTGCGGCTGGATCATCCCGAGGGAGTCGACGATTTCGCTCACGCACTTTTCGCCGTGAAGCAACAGGCGGACGATCCTGAGGCGGGATTCGTCGCCCAGGGCTTTCAGGATTTTCGCGCATTCACCTGAATCGGCCGAGGCTTTCATACGGCTAAGTATAGGAGGTCGGCTGACGCCGTTCAACCCCTATTCCACAAGAAACCGCGTTGCCATAATGGATCAGGAGAAAATCGATAGCAGCCAGTGGGTGGAGCGCTACGGCGACCAGATGTACCGGTTCGCCCTGGTGCGCGTGCGCGATGCCGACGTGGCGGAGGACATCGTTCAGTCCGCTCTGCTTTCAGGGATCCAGTCGCAGGGTTCGTTCGCCGGCCGCTCCAGCGAAAAGAGCTGGTTGTTCGGCATACTAAAGCACAAGATCATGGATCACTTCCGCGAGATCAAAAAAACCGGCTCGTTCGCCCCCCTGCCGGAGGACGCGGCGGAACCCTCGGAATACCACCCCGAGGGGCACTGGAAGAACCCGCCGAAAAACTGGCGCGTAGACCCTGAAAAAGCCGCGGAAAACCAGCAACTCTCGGATGCCCTGGCGCACTGCATCGACAAATTGCCCGGCCGCTTTCGCCGCGTCTTCGTCTTAAAGGAGATCGACGGCCTCGAGTCGGAGGCGATTTGTAATGAATTCAATATTCAACCGACGAACCTGTGGGTGATATTGCACCGCGCCCGCAACCAGCTGAGGCTGTGCCTCGAAACGCGCTGGCTGCAGAAATAGCGGGGTTTGGAACATGATGAATCTTATGCGTAAATTCAACATGACCTGCGAGGACACCTCGCCGCTCATCTCGCAAGCCATGGACCGCTCGCTGCCCCTGGGCGCGAGGCTGCGTCTTAAAATCCATTTGGCAATGTGCGAGATGTGCGGGTATTATAAAAACCAGCTGGAAACCCTCCGCAATCTGGCAAGGCACCTTGGCCGCGAGGAAACCGTGGCGATGGGGGAGGCGCGCCTCTCGGTCGCAGCGCGGGCAAAAATCCAGAAGAGCCTCGACGAGGCGCAAAAGTAAATCAACTCCGAGGAAAATCCATGAATAACCCCCGGTCATTAACCGAAAAGGACGCGGCGGATGTCTCCCGCGAGGATGTCCAGAACTTTTATTCCAAAGCCGCCGTCACCAGCCAGGAGAGCCTGTGCTGCCCGGCGGATTACAGCGGCGACGACCTGTCGCACATCCCCGAGGAGGTCAGGAGCATCTCCTACGGCTGCGGCAGCCCCGTGGGCCGCGCCAACATCCGCCCCGGGGAATCCCTAGTCGACCTCGGTTCCGGCGGCGGCATCGACTGTTTCATCGCCGCGAAACTGGTGGGCCCGGGGGGCCGGGTGTACGGCATCGACATGACCGATGAAATGCTCGGCGTCGCGCGCAAGAACGCCGTCCCCGTGGCTAAGAACCTGGGCTACAACAACGTCGAATTCAAGCAGGGGTTTCTCGAGGCCATCCCGCTGGACGACGGGTCCGCCGACGTGGTGACCTCGAACTGCGTGATCAACCTGTCCACCAGAAAGAACGAGGTGTTCAGGGAAATCCATCGCATCCTTAAACCCGACGGGCGCTTCGTGATCGCCGACATCATTTCCGAGAAAGAGGTGCCCGAGGCGATGCGGAACAGAAAGGACCTGTGGGGCGAATGCGTCTCCGGCGCCATGACCCTGAAGGGCTTTCTGGACGCGGCGAAAAAAAACGGCTTTCTCGGCCTGAGCGTTGAGAAGGATTACCTGTGGAAGGTGGTGGAGGGCATCCGCTTCTACTCCTTCACCATTCGCGGCTACAAACTCACCGAAAGCGAAACCGCGCCGGGCGCGGGCCCCGTCCAGGCGATTTATAACGGACCCTTCGATTCGGTCACTTACGCGGGCGCCCGTTTCACCCTCGGCGAGCCCAAAGAGGTGGATTGGAAAACCGCCGAGATTCTGGGTTCGCGCGCGTTCTGCGGCGAATTCACCCTGATCGACGGCGACGACGCCCCGGCGGATGCGTCCGGCTCCTGCCGCGACTGAGCGCCAGCGCCGATTTTACAACCCGTTTACCGACTTCCCTCGAGCGGGAGCCTCCCTGGCTTCCGCTTTTTTTTGCCGCCACCCGCCCCGTTGTTTTAACAACCCGCCCGAATCGGCTATACTGGTTGGACAGCATAACGAGGAGACGGCTGCATGGATACCGCCTGGAAAACCGCAAGACGTTTGAAGGAACTGCCCCGATTCAGAAGGCGCGGCGCCGACCTTTCGGCGATGGCCCTGCCGCTGGCGTTCCTGAAGGGCGCGTTTCTGGAAGGCGCGCGCCTCATCGGGGCGCGCATGCCCGGGGCCAACCTCAGGCGGGCGCACCTGGCCGGGGCCAATTTGAGCAAGGCCATCCTCTACCGCGCCGACCTCACCGGCGCCGACCTCACCGGCGCAAACCTTGCGGGCGCCGATCTGTCTGGCGCTCATCTGACCGGCGCGCGCCTGGCCGGGGCCGATCTCAGCGGCGCAAACCTCAAGGAATCGGTGATCATCCAGGCGCACATGGAAAGCGCGGTCCTCAAGGGAGCCAACCTGAGCGGCGCGCGCCTCGAGGGGGCGCGGCTCAAACACGCCAGCCTGGAGCTCGCCTACCTCATCCGCGCTCGGCTGAACGGCGCCGACCTGAAAGACACCCTGCTGAAAGGCGCGGACCTCCTCGGCGCGGACATGAGCGAAACCACCCGCGTCTCCTGCGATCAGTTCAAGCTCGCCTTCATCGACAAAACCACCAAACTTCCCGATCACCTGAAAGTGACCTGGAACGATGACGGCGGCTTCACCTGCCGCGAGTGCTGAAGCGCATAAGCCTCACCCCTTCATCCCGCTTGCTCCGGCAGGGTTTTTCTGTTCTTGAAATAATTGTACGCGGTGGGAATGAGGGCGAACAGCCCAAGCAGGGCGAAGGCACCCAGTACCGGGGCGGAAGCCACGTCGGACAGGGAGCTGATGGAGGCCAGGTTGCTGCCCGCGTTGGCGTAGACGAACGAGCCAGGGAGAATGCCGACCATGGTCCCGAGAAAATAGATCCCGAACCGCACCTGCGTCAGGCCGGAAACCAGATTGACGAGGAAGAACGGGAACACCGGCACCAGGCGCAGGAACAGAATGTAGGAGAGCGCGTTTTTGGAAAAGCCCTCGTTGAACGGCTTGAGTTTGCCTCCGAAGCGGCCCTCCACCCAATCCCTTAGCACAAACCGGGCGGCGAGAAACGCCAGCGCCGCGCCCACGCTCGCGCCCACGTTGACCACCAGCGTGCCGTGCACCGCGCCAAAGATCGCTCCGGCGGTGAGGGTGAGCAGGGTGGCTCCGGGCAGCGAGAGCGCCACCACCGCGATGTACACGCCGATGAACCCGAGAATCATCGCCGCCGTGTTTTCCGCATAATAAGTTCTCAGGCTGTCGACATTGCCCTTGATGCCCTCGAGGGTGAGGAAGCGGCCGAGGTCGAAATAATAAAACAGGGCGATGGCGGCGAGAAATAGCGCCACCAGCCCGAGCTTTTTTCGCGAGGCCCCGGGCGCGAGCGCCGCCAGGGCGATGGAGAAAATCATCCAGTCCTGCATTCTATTTTCCTGCGATCAGTTTGTGGGTTTGAAAACCTGCGTGCCGGGATGAAAGGCGTGCCCGACAAACCCGTAGCCGATATCCTTTCGCATGGTCCCTCCCGGCAGGATCGAAGCTCAGCGTTACCTCGATCTGTCGGGGAAAGGCGGGTTTCCTTACAACCGGAGCCGCCCATGTCGTATGCGAGCGAAACGGGAAGGGTCAGACCTTATCTGGCGACGCCGTGGCCTCGGCGCAGTTCAGTTGCTGGTACAGGGCGCTCAACCTGTTCGCGAACACGTCGTGCAGTTCGCCGCGGATTTTTTTCGTGTCGTATTCGACCATCGACCCGCCCCCTTTAAGAAAATCGATCTGCTCGCCCACCTTGATGCAGGCGGAGCGCACCTGCTTGGAATCCTTCGCCGCCGACTGGGTCCTTATCATCAGATCTGAGAACTCGATGCCCGCCTCGACGGAGGCGATCAGCTGCGGGTTGATTTTATAGTTTTTTTTGTTCTTTAAATCGGTGGAGATCTCCAGAATCTGCTCAAAGTATTTCCGCGCGCCCGGGTAGTCGCCATCGAGAATGGCCTGCAGGGCCTGCATCATGGCGAGCTGCTTGTTGCCTTTGAAACCCGCCACCGGCGGCGCGTTGAAATAGCGTTTCTCCATCTCCTCCATCAATTCGATGGCGCGGGCGCGGCTCGCCTTGGGAGAGAGCCGGTGGTCGGGGGAGAGGCCGGCGTTGTCCTGGTTGATCTGCTCGGAGATGTAAAACCAGATGAGGGTTTTCATGGCGAGCGGCGTCGAGGGCGCGCCCGCCTTGATGGACGCCTCGATGTGGTCGATCCCCTCTTCGCGCAGGTCCTTGCCGCCCTGCATGAGGAAGTTGCCGATGCCGCCCAGCCGGCTGTTTCCATAACGGTAGATGCCGAGGCCGAAATGCGCGTCGACCAGGGAAGGGTCGAGCTCGAGCGCCTTCTCCAGGTGATTGTCGGCCTGCAGGCCGTTGACGAGCGCAGTCAGCAGGTTGCCCTCGCCGTATTCGAAGATGCCGATATAACCCTCCACCGCGCCGAGGAACATGTAGGTCTCGGCCTGTTGTTCGCGGGTGAGGTCCGGCTGGGCGAGGAGGTCGTTGGCCATGTCCTTGGCGCGGTTGCTGTAAAACGAGAACTCCTCCGCCACCGACTGCACCTTGTATTTGCTGGTAAACGCCAGCGTGTGGCAGAACTCGCCGAGAATCCCCGAATAGTAAAAATGGTATTTCATCAGCTTCATGCGGTTCGTAAGGCTCGGCGGCGCGGCTTCCAGGCGGGCGATCTGCTTTTCAAAAATCTCGAACCACTTGTCGAAATTGTAATAGAGCGTGTCCTTGAGGGCCTGGCGCACCACCTCGTCGGAGGGGACGATCTCCTCGATCTCGGCAAGCGGGCTGAGCTTGGGGATCTCCTCGGCGGTGGCAAAGGAGACGGCCACCGCAAAAAATAA
>QJWD01000109.1 GCA_003235465.1 Nitrospirota bacterium
CTAGCGCCAGGCCGCCGTGGCCGAGCGGCTTCATGAACAGCAGGTTGAGGATGATGTTGAGCAGCATCGAATAGATGCCGATGCGCGCCGGCGTCTTCGTGTCCTTCAGGGAGTAGTACGCCGGCACGATCACCTTAATGCCGGAAAACGCCGCCAGGCCTAGCGAGTAAAAGAGGAGAGCCGTGGCGGTGCCTTCGGTGGATGCGCGGGTGAATTCGCCTCGCTCCCACAGCGTGCTGACGATGGGAAAGCGCAGGAGGATCAGGCCGACGGTGGCGGGCAGCGTGATGAACAGGATCAGCCGGATGCCGAACCCCAACGTCTTGATGAATTCGCCGGTGGCGTTCCTCGCCGCCTGCGACGACAGCGTGGGCAGGAGCGCCACACCCAGCGCCACGCCGAAGATGCCGAGGGGGAACTGCACCAGGCGGTTGCCGTAGTACAAGTAAGAGATCGAGCCGCCGGGAAGCAGCGAGGCGATGAGCGTGTCGGCGAGGATGTTGAGCTCGTACACCGCGAGGCCGAGGATCACCGGGCCCATCAGGCGGCCCGTGCGGCGGACATCCGGATGCTTGAGATCGAGCGCGCCTGAGAAGCGGAAGCCCTGGCTGAGGGTTTCGGGGATTTGAAGTGCGAGCTGCACCGCGCCGCCGATGAGCACGCCAATGGCGAGGCCGACGATGGGCTCATCGAGCAGAGGCGCGATCCAGAACGCGGCGCCGATCATGCTGATGTTGAGCAGCACCGGTGCGGCGGCGGCGAGGGCGAACTTCTGGAATGAATTCATGATGCCCATGCAGAACGCGGCCAGGCCGATGAAAACCAGATAGGGCGACATCCAGCGCGTGAGCCTCACCGTGAGGTCGAACTTGTCCGGCGCGTCGCGAAAGCCGGGGGCGAACACGGCGATGACCTCGGGCGCGAAGAGGAACAGGCCGCCGGCGGTGACGGCGAGGCCGATAAGAAGAATGTTCAGCAGGTTGGCGGCGAAGCGCCAGGCCTGATCCAGCCCCTTCTGGTCGATGATTTCGGTGAACACCGGAATGAACGCCGCCGACATCGCCCCCTCGCCAAGCATCCGGCGCTGCATGTTGGGGATGCGAAAGGCGACGAAGAACGCGTCCGCCGCCGCCGACGAGCCGAACATCATGGCGATGACCACATCGCGGGCGAAGCCGAACACGCGGGAGAGCAGCGTCATCAGGCTCACCGCGCCCGCCGCCCGGCTGACTTTTTGTTCGTTGTTCATCGCGGAAGGAGGAGGGGAATGGGTTTTGCCGGCGGAACGCGAAACCGCCGTCAGGTCGTTGAATTATAACAAATTATCGCGTTCGCGGGAACTTATTAATTGAGCCCCGCGGGAGCGTGGTATACTCGCCGGAAAAATTCGCTTGTGGGCCCATGCCGCGTTTTCATCTCAATATAAAAGACCGCCGCCTGCACGACATAGCCGTCGCCGTGTTCGAGGAAACCGTCATCCTGAAGCGCCAAGAGCGGCTCACCCCAGGCAGGTGGGATTTCGCCGTCTTCGGCCCCGACAAGGATGAAACCGTGTTGCGCGAAGGCCACGCCGACCAGGCGATGATCCACCGCGCGCCGGTTTACATCGCCTCGCTCAGCAAGCTGCGCGCCATGCAGGGAGGGGTGCCGATTGGCGAGTTCATCGGGGAGGACGTGCCCGACGAATACCGGGATCTCGAAATCGTGCAGGTGGACCCGCTCCGCCCGCTCACCATCAGCAGGAAACTGACGCTGGAGGTGGGGGCGGAACAGGCGATGCGCGAAACCGAGGGCCGCAATATCGCCCTCATCCAGTCGCCCGACGCCAGGCACTGGGCGATTTCGGTGCTCCGCTACCTGCACGAGTGCGACAGCGCCTTTCCCGACCGCGTGCAGGAAGTGTTCAACGCCCTGCGCGGCGGGCCTCACTCTCGCGGCGGCTCCCGCCGCAGCCTCAACTGACAAGGCATTCCGCCGACCCCACCCAGCAAACACTGAATATATCCCCCGCTTAAAGCGATGGAGGATGTTGCCCGTCGTCGGGAAGTTTCACGCCATTTGACCATCGAACGTTGCGCTAAAAATTCTGGATAAAGGAGGGGAGGATGTTGCCCGTAGTCCGGTGGGTTCCATGCCTTTTCGCCATCGATTGTTATGCTAAAAATCCTGGATGAAGCGGCGGGCGATGGAGCGGATCTCCTTGCCGTTCAGCACGTGAAAGCGACGCACCCGTTCCAGCGTCTGGTTTGAGAAGCGTTTGAGCGGGATGTGGATCGGCGTCTTGCCGTAGTGCCTGGCCAGGCGGCGCCAGGCGGGGAGCATCGGGCAGGGTGCGACGACGGTGACATGGCGTTCCCGCGAATGGCGGAACGCCCCTTCCAACAGCTTTTCCTCCAGTGTGACGCCGAGTTTGAGCCCCGGGTCCTCCCAGATGTTGAAGATGGGGCGCGGCGGGTAGATCAGCATGCAGCCGCCGTAGAAGGCTTCGCCGATGCCGGGGCCGATGAGCTTGTTCATGTAATCGGTGGCGTAGAAGCAGAGCGTGGATTCCTCCTTGTGCTCGGCGTACCAGGTTTGCCGCCAGGTGTATTCCGCCGGGTCGGGCTCGGCGTCGAACAACAGGACGACGACCTCCACCTCGCCTCGCGACGGCGGGATCTCCTTGACGTAAATGTCGCCGGTGTACCAGTGGCGGAGCGTGTCGCGGATGTCGATGCCGTCCTTGACGGATGAAGTGAACTTTTCCGTTCTGGCCAGGTCGTGGCTGAGCAGGAGGCGCGTTTGCTCGCGCACGTGCGAGTTGAGGTTTTCGATCTTCTCGTCCTCCGGCGGCCAGGAGCATTGGCCGTACGGGTCCCAGCGGAACTTCCACTCCGTCTGCTTTTCGGCGTCGGGCTCCGGTTTGAGTTTAAGGGTGCGCCACTCGAGCGCGTGTTCCGACAGGCGGTTTTTCATCGCAACGGGGCCCTCGTCCTCATCGAGCACGGCCTGATCGATGCCGAGCTCCAGCGTCTCGAGGTCGCCGGGGTCGTCCCTTTGCGGCGGGTAGTGCCTCGCCGCCTCGAGCACCTGGATGGCGAAGGGGTCGCCGCCGATCTGTTTCGCCGCCGTGATCAGCGTGAACAAGTCCGGCGTCAGGCGCGATTCGAGGAGCGACAGGTTGCGCGCGTATTGCAGGAAGATCATCAATGACTGGGTCGACAGATTGTGGTGGCGCAGCTTGTGCTTGGCGAGGAAGCGCTTGCGCGCTTCCAGGAGGATTTCCTTGACCCCGTCCACCGTCACATTGCCGTCGCCCAGCAGGTTTTCGCGGGCGCGCTCGTACAGGTAGGCGGTGTAGGGGAACTCCGACAGCGCGAAAAACAGCGAGCGCTTGTCGATGTGGTAGAGGCGCGGGCGGTTTTCCGGCGGCCTCGGTTGTTGAAACTCGAGGCGGCTGTCGTAGGCGGCCTTGATCCACGGCCAGTCGAGCACCGAGCAAACGAGGCGGATGTTGCCGTACTCCACCTCCAGGCGGTGCAGGCGGTTGGCCATCCAGCTCGCGCGCAGGTCGTGCTGGCTGCCTTCCGCGGGCGGTTTCAGCACGGCGAGGAGCGCGGCGATGAATTTCTCCATCGGCAGGCCGCGAAGCGCGAAGGTGTCGGGGAACAGCACCTTGCGGGGTTCGAAGACCTCGGTGCCCATGTCGATGAAGTGGCTGGGAACCGCCTCCTGCATGGCAATGCGAATCGCCATGATGGCCGGCTGCGTGGGGTCCACCGGCACGTACGTCACCTGGCCGCCGGGTTCCAGAAGCGCGCTCAGGGTGATCTCCGGCAGGCGCTCGATGCCCGCCATGACGGTGTCCTGGAATTCCCGTGGCAGCGCCACGGCGAGGCAGTCCATGCCCGAAGCCAGGAGCCGCGCGCGCACCTCGCGGGTGAAATGGCCGCTGCCGTGGACGACGGGGATCGCCTCGATCTTGTCGCTCAGCGTGAAGATGTTTTTTTTCGGCCCGGCCACGAAAGTCTCCCAGGGTATGCCGGTTCTAGCGGTCGGCGTCGGGGTGCAGCGGGCTGTCGCCGCCGAAAAAGAAATCGCCGAGGCCCATCGGCAGCTGGTCGGCGCCGAGCTGGCGTTTCTTTCTCGCGGCCATGCCGTCGAGGTCCAGCGCTTCCTCGCCGAGCACTTTCTCCACCGCCTCGGCCCACGCCTTGTCGCGCGAGAGCGGGTGGTCCTTCTCCTGGGCGCGGCGCTTGAGCGCGTATTGCAAAATATGCAGGCCGTCGCGCGGCGAAAAATCGAGATCGAGATGATGCGCCTTCTGCAGGAAGTCGACGGTCATGGCGAGCAACTCGTCCTCGGCGAAGGGCAGGTGGTAGCGCAGGATGGCCATTTCGTCGCGGGCGTCGGGCATGTCGAGCCTGAGCGTCGGCTGCAGGCGCGACAGGATGTAGTCGGGAATCTCGAACGTCGATTCGTCGCGGTTCATGGTGACGCAGGCGCGGAACTCCCGGTGCGCGGGAATCTGAATGCCGGCGATGATGGATTCGACGTAGCGCCGGTGGTCGAGCAGGGGCGCAAGCGACGCCCAGCTCTTTTCGTTCATGCGGTTGCCCTCGTCGAGAATGCAGATGCCGCCGGTCAGCATGGCGCTCACCAGGGGCGAGGCGTGGTAGGAAATTTTTCCCGATTCGGCGAGGACGGGCGTGACCAGCAGGTCCTCCGGCCGGGTGTCGCTCGTGCACTGAAAGATGTAGAGCGGCTGGTTGCGCTTTCTCGCCGCGGCCATGGCGAGGGTGGTCTTGCCGATGCCGGGCATGCCGACGATGCGCGGGGCAAGCGGCAGGTCGCTTTTGCCGACCACGAGCCAGCACGCCAGGGTTTGCTTGAGGACTTCGTCCTGGCCGATCCATTCCGGCTTCGTCGTGTCGGGACGCGAAAGATTGAGCGTCACCCCGCCCAGGGCGACGGTTTCCTTGTGCTTGGTCGATTGAGTCACGAAATTCTCCGGCAGGGGTGAAGGGTGATTTCAGAATATCTTTGCCGCGAGGGGCCTGTCAAGGGGCCATGCGGAAGCGCGCCGTCATTCGAGCAGCTCGCGCCGTTTGCGGGCGTGGTCCTCTTCGCCGATCAGGCCCTCTTGCTTGAGCTCGTCGAGCAGTTCGAGCTTTTGCCGAATGGCCGGATCGGGCGAAGCCGCCTCCGCCGGTTGGCTCGCTTCTGGCGGCGCTGTTCGCCCGGCGTCGGGCCGAAAGCCTGTGAGGACGAGCCAGTTGGTCATGTCCTCGAGCAGCGACTTGTAGC
>QJWD01000299.1 GCA_003235465.1 Nitrospirota bacterium
GACCCGTAACCCATTGCTGCATTTAATGGAGCTGAGGGGGAGCGAACCCCTGACCTCTTGAATGCCATTCAAGCGCGCTCCCAGCTGCGCCACAGCCCCTTGTATTTGTTTCTGTTCCCCTTTTTTGGGGTGGTCTATTGATCTTAGCGAATTTCAGGGGCCTGTCAAGGGAAATTGAGGCCGCCCTCCTTGTGCCCCCCGCCGGATTAATTATATAATAGAACGCTTTACGGCATGCCGATGGGCAAGGCCGCCCGGCACGGTTTCTTGCCGGTTGCACTTCCTTTTTCCGGTCTTCCAGCGTGTTCAGCAATTTCAAACGGCGTCTTCGCAATATTTTCATCACCGGGGTGCTCATCACCCTGCCCATCGCGCTGACGTTTTTCATCCTGCGATTTATCTACCGCCGCCTCGATGCCCTCGCGCCGGTGTTCACGGACCTTCTCATCAGCGCCGGCGCGCCGATTCCGGAAGGCTTTCGCATTCCCTTTTTAGGGGTGATCATCACGCTGCTCATCGTCTACCTCGCGGGCGTGCTCACCACCAATATCTTCGGTTCGCGCCTGCTGCATCTGTGGGAACAACTGGTGGGGAAAATCCCCTTCGTCAGGCAGATCTACAACGGCACCAAGCAGGTGATGGTGTCGTTCGCCAATGCCGACACCTCGGCCTTCAACCGCGTGGTACTGATCGAGTTTCCGCGCCGGGGGGTGCAGGCCATCGGCTTCGTCACCGGCGTGACCAAGGGCGAGGTGCAGCGAAAAACCGGCGAGGAGGTCATCAACGTTTTCGTGCCCACCACGCCGAACCCGACGTCGGGCTTCCTCATTTTCGCGCCGCACTCGGAAGTGACGGACATCGCCATGTCCATCGAGGATGGGGTGAAGTACGTCATCTCCGGCGGCATCGTCGACAACCAGCCTCACCCGCATGTCAAAGCGGCGGTACCCGCCACCCGGGATAGCGAAAGTTGACCGCCCCCGACCTCAGCGTCCTCCACCAGGACAGTCACCTGCTCGCGGTGGTCAAACCCGCCGGCATGCCGGTGCAGGCCGACCCCTCGGGCGACCCGGCCCTCCTCGACATCGCCAAACAGTGGCTGAAGGTGACGCTCGGCCGGCCGGGCAACGTCTACCTCGGCCTGGTGCACCGGCTGGACAGGCCGGTGGCGGGGGTGGTGCTGTTCGCCCGCACCTCAAAAGCGGCGGCGCGGTTGTCCAAACAGTTCCGCGAGCGCGTCCCGGTGAAGGTTTACCGCGCCGTGGTGGAGGGGGTTCCCGAGCCGCGAACGGGGGAACTTGTGCATTACCTGAGAAAAGAAAAGTCGCTTAAAGCCACGGTGTTCCCGCGCGAGACCCCCGGTGCCAAGGAGGCGCGCCTTTCCTACGAGGTGATCGAAACGCTGAACGGGGCGAGCGTGCTCGAGGTGACGCTGGGCACCGGCCGGTTTCATCAGATTCGCGCGCAGCTCGCCACCATCGGCCACCCTATTCTTGGCGACGTGAAATACCACGCGAGTGGGGCGCTGCCGGGGCGCGCAATCGCCCTCTACGCGCACAGCCTGTCGATCCGCCATCCGGTGAACAAGAAGGAAATGCGCTTCGTCGCGCCGCCGCCCGAGGGCTGGCCGTTCGTTTAAACCGGCTTCACGCCGGGCGGGGGCTTGAGCTGGCGGGCTCGCCGCGTTCGCTGTCATCATAACGGAGCGATTCCTTGACCAGGTCTTCCTTGCGGGTGTGAAGGCCGAGATCCATGGTCAGGGAAATCAGCACCGGCACGAGAAACAGGGTGAACAGCGTCGAAATGCTGAGGCCGCCGATGAGCGCCGTGCCCATGCCGCGGTACAGCTCGGTGCCCGCGCCCTCGCCGAAGGCGAGCGGCATCATGCCGAACACGCTCGAGATCACCGTCATCATGATGGGCCGAAGCCGCGTTTCGCAGGAGACAAGCAGCGCCTCGCGCTCATTCATGCCGGCGCGGATGTTGTTCAGCATCTGGTGCACGATGAGGATGGCGTTGTTCACCACGATGCCGGCGAGGATGACGATGCCAAGCTGGGTGAGCACGTCGAAGGTGATCCAGTTCCAGTCGGCGGCGAGCTCCGCCGCGCCAGGGATGCCCCATTCCTCGAGAATGGCGCGGATGTAACCGCGCTGCAGGATGTTGTTGCCGGCGATGCCGAGAAACGAACCGGACACCGCGAACACCACGGTGAGCATCACCACCACCGGCCTCAGGAAAGAGGCGAACAGGGCGACGAGCAAAAGGTAGATGAAGCCGACGGCGTAGTAAAAACTGTTCATCAGCGATTTTTCGGTGGAGGTCAGCTCGTCGGCGGAGCCGCCTGCCCTAAGCCCGTACTCCGGGTCCAGCGTCTTCCTGATGGGGGTCATGGCTTCCTTTTCCACCGCGTTGATCACCTGCTGCATGGCCGCGTCCTTCCTCACCTGCACGACGAGGTTGATGGCGCGCTCCTTCTCGATGTGGTCGATGCGCGCGGGACCGGCGTCGATATCCACCTCCACCAGTTGGCCGAGGTGGGTCATCATGTTCTCGCCGGTCCACACCGGCAGGTCGCGGTAATCCTCCAGGCCGAGCTTGCGCTCGTCCTTCTTCTGCACGAGGACGAAATCGATGGGTTCGCCGTGGTCGTTGAACTCGCCCATGTATTTGCCCGCGTTCAGCGCTTCGACGATATCGCCGATCTCGTCCATGCCCAGCTTCAGCCTCGCCGCCAGCTCGCGCCGGGGCAGGAAGCGCAGTTCGGGGTTGCCGAACTTGAATTCCGGGCGCACCGCGTGCACGCCGGGGAGGCCGGTGATCTGGCTCACCAGATCCTGGGCGATGTCCTTCAGCCGGAACATGTCCGGACCGGTGATCTCCACCTGAAACGTCTTGTCGGCGGAACGGAAAATCGGCCGCTGGATGGCGAACGCAAAGCGGTAACCGGGAATCTGGAATACCTCGCGCCCCATTTCACGCGCCTTGGTCGCCATCTTCACCTCGCCGTGCTGGCCGCGCGCAAGCTCCGGCTTGATGATGGCGCCGCCGCCGTTGAAGCGCTGCGAAAACACCAGGAAGTTCCGCGACACGTCGTCCATGGCGGTGATCTTGTTCACGTAGCTGTCGAAGTAGCGCATGTTGGTTTGCGCCGGCACCCCCGGAACGGGCTCGATGAGCATGAACACCATGTTCGAGTTTCCGTAGGGAAGGTAGTCCTTCTCCGGCAGCAGGGTGACGCTCCAGAGCAGGATGGCGACCACCCCCGCCACGGTGACCCAGCGCCCGAGGACCCCGGCGAAGGTCTTCCCGATCAGCATGCTCAGGGTTCCCGCATAGGCGTCCGCCGCCTTCTCGGCGAGGTAGATCACCGGGCGAAGCAGCGTGCGGTGCAGCGCTCCCGGCCGGTATTCCTCGCCGGGTTTCAGGCGGATGAGCAGCGTCGTCAAGGTCGGGATGACGGTGATGGATACGAGCAACGACAACGCGATGCTGGCGCTGATGGTGATGGCGATGTCCTCGAACATCTGCCCCGCCTCTTCCTCGATGAAGACGATGGGCACGAACACCGCCAGCGTCGTCAGCGTGGAGGCGAGCACCGCGCCCCACACTTCGCTGGCGCCGTCGTAGGCGGCCTTCATCACGCCCTTTTTCATCGTCAGGTGGCGGTAGATGTTTTCCAGGATGACGATGGAGTTGTCGACCACCATGCCGACGGCGAACGCCATGCCCGCGAGCGAGATGACGTTGATGCTGCGGTCCAGGATCTTGAGCACGATGAACACCGCCATCAGGCTCACCGGTATCGACACCGCCACGATGATCACCGAACGCACCGACCCGAGAAACAACAGGAGAACCAGGACGGCGAGCAGCGCGCCGAAACCGAGGTTGGATTTGACCAGGCTCATGGCCTCGTCGATGTAGTCGACATCCTTGTAGACGATGCTCAGCTTAAGCGGAATACCGCGGTTGATGAATTCCCGGTTGAGCTCCTCCACCGTTTCGGCGGCCAGGTTGCAGGTGTCCACCACGTTGGCGCCAGATTTGCGGATGACGCCGAAGGCGTTCGACATCCGGCCGTTGATGCGGACCAGGGACGTGGTGCGCTGGTAGCCGTCGACGACGGTGGCGAAATCCTCGACGGTGATGGTCTTGTCGCCGTCGCGCTTGACGACGGTCTTCAGGATTTCGCCGGGGCTCTTGAATTCGCCCAACGTGCGGACGGTGTACTCGCGCGCTTTCTCGTCGTGAAAGCCGGCGCGGGTATTCTTGTTCTCCTCAGTGAGGCGGTCGATCACCTCGTCGTAGGTGATGCGCAGCCGCGCCAGGCTGTAGGGATCGAACTCGACGCGCATCTCGCGCTCCTCGCCGCCGAAGTGCCACGAGTCGGCCACGCCGGGCACGCGCCGAAGGGCGGGCACGACGATGTCCTCGCCGACCTTGTACATGTAGTTCTGGTCGAGGTCAGGCATGTGGGGATCGGGCTTGTCGAACACGATCCACATGATGGGGCTCGAGTTGTCGTTGGAAACCGAGCGCAGGGTGGGCTTGTCGGCGAGCACCGGCAGGTCCTTCACCTGCTGGAGCTTGTTGTTCACATCGATCATGGCGATGTTCTTGTCGGTGCCCCACTCGAACTCGAGGGTGATGGTGCTCTCGCCGTGCTCGCTCCGCGAGGTCATCTTCTTCATCCCCTCCACAGATTCGAGCTGCTCCTCCAGCCGGCGGGTGATGTTCCACTCCACCTCGTTGGGCGACAGCCCCCGGTAAATGGTTTTCACCTCGATGAGGGGTTTGTCCACCGTCGGCGTCAACTGGCGCGGCAGCGTCATGAAACACAGGAAGCCCACCACCAGCGAAAGCACGATCATCACCGTCACGGTGTGGTGATTGCGGATGGACTGGTCGATGAGTTTCATCAGGTTTCCGGCGGTTTAGGGGATTTGCCGGCCTCCTTCTTAGCTTCGTTCTTGCTGGCGGCGTCCACCGGCGGTTCGGCTTTCGGCTCCAGGTTGGTGGGGAACACGGAGACGCCGGGGAACACCGCGCCCGAGCCGCGCAAGATCAGATCGGCGTCGGGCCCGAGCTTGTGGGTGAAATCCTCGATCTCGACGAAACCGTCGCGCTCCTTGAACGCCTTCACCGGCACGCGCTCGGCTTTTCCTTCTGTCATGATATACACAACGGTGCCCTGCTCGGTGATCACCAGCGCCACCGAGGGCACGTGCAGCACATTCCTGCGCGTGTCG
>QJWD01000212.1 GCA_003235465.1 Nitrospirota bacterium
GGCGGCGCAACTGAGCCCCAACTCGCCGGAGCTGTTCTCCATCTGGGGCGCGGCGCTCCGGATGCAGAAGAAATTCCCCGCCGCCAACAAGAAGTTCGCGCGCGCCCACGAGCTTGCGCCCAACGACGAGGAGATCACCTTCAACTGGGGCCTGTCCCGGCTCGAGGAGGACGCCCCCGATGAGGCCATCCACCTGTTCTCCAAAACCGTCGAGCTTTCCCCCGACAACTACCTCGCCTACAACTACCTGGGCAAGAGCTACGGCCGCAAGAAGATGTACGAGCAGGAGCAGGCGAGCTACAAGAAGGCGATCGAGATCAACCCGGACTACGCCACCAGCTACTTCAACCTCGGCATCGTGCTCAGCCTGCAAAAGAAGTTCGAGGAGGCCGCGCCGCATTTTGAGAAGGCCATCGAACTCGACAAGAGCTTCGAAAAGCCGTTCGTCGTGCAGATGCTGACGGCGCTCGGCCGCTACAACGCCTCGGGCAAGAAGACGCCCGGGAAAACCGAACCCGTGCAGGAGGCGAAGGCGGCGACCGCTCCGCCCGTGGAGGAGAAAAAGCCGGAACCGGCCGAGGAGAAAAAATCCGAAGGGTCGGACCACAAGATGGAAGGCTCCAAGAACAGCAAGGAGACCACCACGCTCAAGGGCCGCGTGCAGGTGAACGGCAGCGCCCTCAGGGAGCCGGCGGTGGTGTTCCTCGAAACCAAGAGCAAGCTGCGCGTGCCCGGGCAAACCGTCCGCGACATGACCATCCACCAGTCCGAGCTGCAATTCCTGCCGCGCCACAGCGTGGTGCCCGTCGGCTCGACGGTCACCTTCATGAACGACGACCGCGAGGTGCACAACATCTTCTCCAAATCCCATGGCAACCAGTTCAACCTGGGCGCGATGGCCGGCGGCACCGGCAAGAGCATCAAGTTCACGCAGGCGGGGCCCGTCGTCCTGCGCTGCAACCTGCACAAGGACATGATCGGCACCCTGTTCGTGGTGCCCAACGGCTACCACACCCAGCCCGGCGACGACGGCAGCTACGCCTTCGACAACGTCAAGAGCCAGGGCTACCTCTTGCAGGTCTGGGCGCCGAACCTGCTTCCCGAGGAAGTGGCGGCGAACCTCAAGCCTATCGACCTGACCGGCGAGGACCAGAACATCGACATCGCCATTCAGTCGGTGGGCAAGCCGGGCGATATCCACGACATGGTGGACCCCACCGATTACAACGTCATCGTCGACAACATCGAGAAGGAAATGCTGCAGGCCATCGACGACTGGAAAAACGGCAAGAAATTCATTTCGCGGAAGCGCATGCTGATGGCCATCACCAAGCATTACGATGGCGAGGGGCTGAAGGGCGCGGTCGCCAAGAGCTTCAGCGAAAAGCGCAGCCTGCTGCTTGAAAAGAGCATGGACGATCTTCGGAAAAAGATCGCCGGCATCGGCACCGGCGCCAAGGACGCAACCGAGGCCGAGCTTAAAGGCGAGGCGAAAGACATCGTCAAGCGCCTGCGCCTCACGGTGAGCGAGCTCGAAGCGCGGCTGAACCCGGACAGCGCGCAAAAGTAACCCTCTCCACGGCGCGCAGGGCTTTTCGCGGGGCCTTTAACGCCTCGGCCGGCGCTTACCCGGCAAGCGGGCAAAAGCCATCCTCTCCGTGCCGCAAAAGGCCATTCGCGGCGGTTTCAGCAGCTATTCCGGCGAGGGGTTTTTTTTGACATTTTCCGGCTTTGCACAGATAATTTGACTGCCATGGCGCTCAAGCTCTTCAACTCCCTCACACGAAAAAAAGAGGACTTCGTTCCCTTAAACGGCAAGCACGTGGGCATCTACGTGTGCGGCGTCACGGTGTACGACTATTGCCACGTCGGCCACGGCCGCGCGGCGGTGGTGTTCGACACGGTGTTCCGGTACCTGAAGCACCTGGGCTACGACGTTCTCTACGCGCGCAATTTTACCGACATCGACGACAAGATCATCAAACGCGCCGCCGAGGAGCACATCCCCTGGCAGGTGGTGACCAAGAAATACATCGACGCGTTTTACGAGGACATGGGCCGGCTGAACATCGCCCTGCCCGACGTGGAGCCGCGCGCCACCGACCACATCCCCGAGATGATCGAGATGATCGCCTCGCTCGTCGACCAGGGCAAGGCCTACGCGTCGGACGGCGACGTGTTCTATTCGGTGGCGGCGTTTCCAGGTTACGGCCGGCTGTCGGGAAAGAACCCGCAGGAGCTTTTGGCCGGCGCCCGGGTGGACGTCAACGAGAAAAAGGAGAGCCCGCTCGATTTCGCGCTGTGGAAGAAAAGCAAGCCGGGGGAACCGGCCTGGGACAGCCCCTGGGGGCCCGGCCGGCCAGGCTGGCACATCGAATGCTCGGCCATGGGGCGCAAATACCTCGGCATCACCTTCGACATTCACGGCGGCGGCAAGGACCTGATCTTCCCGCACCACGAAAACGAGATCGCCCAGTCCGCTGGCTGCTCGGGCCAGCCGCCGGTGAAATACTGGATGCACAACGGCTTCGTCAACATCGACAAGGAAAAGATGTCGAAGTCGCTCGGCAACTTTTTCACCCTGCGCGACATCTACAAGAGCCACCACCCGGAGGTGCTCCGGCTGTTTCTCATCAGCAGCCATTACAGAAGCCCCATCGACTTTTCCGAGAAAAACCTGGAGGACGCCGAAAAGGTGCTCACCCGCTTCTACGAGGGCCTGGATGCCGCCAGCCGGGCGCTCGCCGCCCTCGGGGTGGCGGAGCCCGATGGATCCGGCGCTCCAAGCGGGCCGTTCATGGAGAGCTTCGAGGCGGCGATGAACGACGACTTCAACACCGCCGTCGCCCTCGCGCACATGAACGAGGAACTGCGGGCCATCAACAGCTGGGCCCAGAACCCGGAAAGCGAACCCGCCGGCGAGGCGCTCAAGCGCCTCAACGCCCTCAGGCAGGCGGGGCGGCTGCTCGGCCTGTTCGCGAGAAGCCCCGGAGAGTTCCAGGCCGAACTGTTCGAGATCAAAAACAGCGCCCTCGGTCTCGACACGAATAAAATCGAAGCCCTGATCGCGGAGCGGAACGCCGCCCGCAAAAGCAAGGACTGGGCCACCGCCGACCGCTGCCGCGACGAGCTCACCGCCATGGGCGTGGCGATCGAGGACACCGCGGGCGGGACGGAGTGGAAGATCAAATGAACCCCACGCTGTTCACAACCACCTACCAGCATTCCCGGGGCCCCGCGCCGGAAGCCACGGTGCACCGCGAGGGGAAACGGGTGGAGGTGCCGCAGAAGGTGCTGCGCCTGATCTGGGACGAGCAGCTCCTGAGAGCGGAATTTCTTCGTACCGACGGCGGCGAGGCGCTCGAGATCGTCTTCCCCGGCCACTGGAACTTCGGCCCCGGCCCCGACTTCAAGAACGCCGCCATCAAGGTGAACGGCAAGACGCTGGAAGGCGACGTGACCCTGCACGTCTACCGGCCCGGGGCGGATGTCGACCCCGGAGAGGATTATAGCCGCGTGGTCCTCTCGGTGTACCTCTGGCGGGACAGGGAGACAGGCAGCCCGCGGATGCCGGGCGAACCGGGCCGCGCGAACTGGAGCTCAAGGGCCTGCTCACGCGGGGCATCCTCGAGCTCAACGAAAGCCTCGACTTCGACAGCTACCCGGTGCTCACGCAGTACGCCTACGGGCGCTGCCACTCGCCGCTTTCCTGCCTCTCCCGTGAAAAGCTCGCCGCCCTCATGGATGCGGCGGGCGACGCGCGCGTGCAGGTGAAGATGGACCGCTTTCTCGACCGCGTGCTGGCTGTGGGTTACGAGCAGGCGTTCTACGAGGGCACAGCCGAGGCGCTCGGCTACCCCGCCAACAAGAAGCCGTTCAAGGCCTCGCCCTGGCGCTGCCGCTTTCCCGCCTGTGGCCGCTTGTGCCCGAGGGCGCGTCCGACGAGGAAAGAACCTGGCTTCTGGAGGCGGCGCTGTTCGGAATGGCGGGGCTGCTGGACGCCCCCGCTGTAGGCCAGGCCCAGCTGCCCGGCTGAGGACGAAAAATATTTTAACCGCTTAAAGGCGCTGTGGCGCGGCGTGAAGGACCGCCTGGGCGAAAGCCCTCTTACCAGGGCTGACTGGGCCTTCGCCGGCATCCGCCCCGCCAACTCGCCCTGGCGGCGCATCGCCCCCCTGGCCGGCCTGCTCGCGCGCCACCACGAGGCGGGGTTGTTCGCCGCCTTCACCGCCGCCGTCGAAAAGGTGGCGCTTACGCCTTGCAACAAGGGCTTCAGCAAAACCAACGCCAACCGGTTGTCGGATTTCTTCTGCACCGAGGCCGCGGGCTATTTCGCCGACCATTATTCGCCCGGCGGCAAGAAACTCAGCCGACCGCAGCAGCTCATCGGCGCCGCTCGCTCGCGCGAGATCGTCGTCAACATCGGCATCCCCGTTGGCCTGCTTTTCGCCCGCTCGAGCGATTCCCTGGCCCTGGAGGCCGCGCTCAACTGGCTGTTGTCCTCCGGCCAGCGCGCAAGCGACAACCGGCTGATGCGGTTCATGCGGCATTATATCTTCGGCGACAACGCCGATATGCTTAAGGCCATCACCAGCGACAAGCACACCCAGGGGCTGATCCAGGTGTATCAGGACTATTGCACGCAAAACGAAAACAACTGCCTGGGCTGCCCGTTTCCCGATATCGTGAACAGGAAATTCGCGTGACCTCCCGCATTTTCGCCCGCCGGCCCGGAAAACGGGGGCCGGGCCTCGATTTTTCAAGAAGATGCCCCGTTTATGGCTTGCTTCCACCCCCCCTAAACGATAAAGTGTAGCTGACCCTTAAAAATTAGACGTAAACCGCAAGAACTCATGGATCATCTGGACGAGCTGGAAAATCAGAGCATTTTCATCCTGCGCGAAGCGTACAAGAACTTCAAGAACCTGGCCATGCTGTGGTCCATCGGCAAGGATTCGACGGTGCTGGTGTGGCTGGCGCGCAAGGCTTTCTTCGGCCACTGCCCGATTCCGTTGGTGCACATCGACACCAGCTACAAGATCCCGGAAATGATCGAATACCGCGACCGGGTGGCCAAGGAATGGAACCTCAACCTCGTGGTGGGGCAGAACAAAAAGGCCCTCGCCGAGGGCATGAACCACACCCTGGGCCGCATGGTGTGCTGCGAGGCGCTGAAGACCCAGGGCCTGGCCACGGTGATGGAAGAGAAGGGCTACACCGGCCTCATCCTCGGCATCCGCCGCGACGAGG
>QJWD01000012.1 GCA_003235465.1 Nitrospirota bacterium
ACTTCGGGCTGGCATGGGCAACGCTCGAGGAACGGCTCGATCTCGGCGTCGAAGTCGTCGCTGTTGAATTCGACCTGGTAAAGGAACCTAAGCCCGAGCTCCCTGGATGAACGGCGTTTTCCCATGCGCCCGCCTCAGAGTTTTTTGTAAAGGTTGACCATCTCGATGGCGACGAGGGCGGTTTCCCAGCCCTTGTTGCCGGTTTTCGCGCCGGCGCGCTCGATGGCTTGCTCGATGTTGTCGGTGGTCAGGATGCCGAACAGCACCGGCAGCGGGAATTCGCGCGCCAGCGCCCCCACCCCGCGCGCGGCTTCGCCGGCCACGTAATTGAAATGCGGCGTCGCGCCGCGAATGACCGCGCCCAGGCAAATGACGGCGTCGTACTTGCCGCTTTCGCACAGCTTCTTCGCCGCCATGGGAATCTCGAATGCACCGGGCACCTTGACCACGGCGATGCCGTCCTCGGCCGCGCCGTGCCTCACCAGCGCGTCGACGGCGCCGCCGGTGAGCCGGCTGGTGATGAAATCGTTGAATCGGCTCACCACGATGCCGAACCGGAACCCTGCCGCGCTCAACCCGCCTTCAATTTCCTTGACCATGCCTGTCCTTCCTCCGCATTTTCAAATTTTCCCTTCCGCCATCCGCGCTCAGGAAATGTTTTTCATCATGTGCCCGAGCTTTTCCTGCTTCGTCTTCAGGTACTTGATGTTGTCCTTTTTCGGGTGGATTTCGATGGGCACGCGCTCGACGATCTCCAGACCGTAGCCTTCGAGGCCGACTATCTTCCTCGGGTTGTTGGTCAACAGGCGGATCTTGCCGAGGCCGAGCTTGCTCAGGATCTGCGCGCCGATGCCGTACTCGCGCAAATCCGGCTTGAAGCCGAGCGCCTCGTTGGCCTGCACGGTGTCCTGCCCCGCGTCCTGCAGGGCGTACGCCTTCAGCTTGTTGACGATGCCGATACCGCGCCCCTCCTGGTACAGGTACAGGAGTACGCCGCGCCCTTCGCTCTCGATCATCTCCATCGCCTGGTGCAGCTGCTCGCCGCAGTCGCAACGGAACGAGCCGAACACGTCGCCGGTCAGGCACTGCGAATGCACGCGCACGAGGGTGGGCGACTCGGGGTCGATTTCGCCTTTGACCAGGGCGATGTGAATCTGATCGAGCAAAACGTTGCGGAACGTGACGGCGTTGAAATCGCCCTGCGGGGTCGGCAGCCGGGTGGTGACGACTTCCTCGACCAGGGTCTCCATCTGCAGCCGGTACTCGGCGAGGTCCTTGGTGGTGATCATCTTGAGGCCATGCGTCCTGGCGTATTTCGCGAGCGTCGGCACCCGCGCCATGGTGCCGTCGTCGTCCATGATTTCGCAAATCACCCCGGAGGCGCCGAGGCCGGCGAGGCGCGCCATGTCCACCGAGGCTTCGGTCTGCCCCATGCGCACCAGCACGCCGCCGTCGCGCGCCCTGAGCGGGAAGATGTGCCCCGGCTTGACGAGGTCGGCCTTGCTGCTCTTGGGGTCGATGGCCACCTGGATGGTGCGCGCGCGGTCCGCCGCGGAAATGCCCGTCGTCACGCCTTCCTTGGCGTCGATGGAAATGGTGAACGGCGTTTCGAATTGGGACTGGTTGTCCTCCACCATCATATTGAGGCCGAGTTCCCGGGTGCGCTTCTCGGTGAGGGCGAGGCAGATCAGCCCGCGGCCGTACCTAGCCATGAAATTAATGGCCTCGGGGGTCACTTTATCGGCGGCGACCATGAGATCGCCTTCGTTTTCGCGGTCCTCATCGTCGACTATGATGATGAGTTTCCCCTGTCGCACATCCTCCAGGGCTTCTGGAATCGAACTGAACGGCTTTTTCACAAAAACTTCCTTCCCCGCCAGATGGGTTTCCCCTGTCGCACATCCTCCAGGGCCTCTGAAATCGAACTGAACAGCTTCTTCACTGGAGCTTCCTTCCCGGTCACAGGAATCCGTGTTTTCTAAGAGAATCCAAGGACACGCCGCGCGCCTCCCCGGAACCGGTTCCGAGGATCGTCTCACAGGCTTTAAGGACATATTTTCCAATGATATCACATTCGATATTCACAGGGTCGCCTATTTTGCGGTTTCTCAGGTTGGTGTGCCCGAGGGTGAACGGGATGATCGACACGGTGAAGCGGTTGCCCTCGCAGGCGAAGGCGGTGAGGCTGATGCCGTCGACGGCGACCGAGCCTTTCTCGACGATGAGCGGGGCGAGCTCCGGCGGGTGCTCGAAGCGAAACAGGCTTTCGCCTGAGCGGCTGTCGATGGACACCACCTTCCCCACGCGGTCGATGTGGCCGGAAACGAAATGCCCGCTCATTTTTTGCGATGGCGTGAGCGAGCGCTCGAGGTTGACCTCGCACCCCTCGCGCATGTCCTTGAAGCCGGTGCGCTCCAGGGTTTCACCGCTCAAGTCGACGGTGAAGCGGTTTTTCTCGGCTTCGCGGACGGTGAGGCACACGCCGTTGACGGCGATGCTTTCGCCGAGGTCGAAACCGCCGAAATCGTCCGGCGTGCGAACGCTGACCACCGCGCGGCCGTCGGACCGCTGGATCTTCGCCACCTGCCCCAGGCTTTGAATGATGCCGCTGAACATCTCGTTACCCCTTTCTTTTCGCGCCGCCGGGGCGGCCTTCGATCAGCCAGTCCTCGCCGACGCCGGTTGCGCTCGGGTGCGAAATTATGAGCGCGTGGGCCAGCTTGTTCGCGCCCTGCCCCCCCACCGGGCCGGGCGCTCTCTCGCCGCCGATGATGAGCGGCGCGATGAACACCATGAGCCAGTCCACAAGCCCCCGGGCGAGGAGGTTCGCCGCCAGCGTGCCGCCGCACTCGGCCAGAACCGAGATGATCTCGCGGCGGCCGAGTTCCCGCATGAGGGCGTTAAGGTCGAGGCCGTTTTTGTTTTCTTTAAGTGGAATGATCTCGACGCCCATTTTTTCCAGCCGGGTTTTTCGCGCGGGCGGGAACGTCGGCCCAGTGGCGAGCAGCACACCCTCCTCTCCGGCGTTTTGGAACACCTTCGCGCGAAGGGGGATGCGCCCCGTCCGGTCCAGAATAACACGGATGGGGGCGCGCGGTTTTTTCCCCGGCAGGCGGGCGGTGAGCGTCGGGTCGTCGGCGATCACGGTGCCGGTGCCCGCCAGGATGGCGTCGATGCCGGCGCGCGTTTCGTGCACCCGGCGGCGCGCGGCCTCGCCTGTGATGAAGCGGGATTCGCCGCTTCGGGTGGCGATCTTGCCGTCGAGCGACATGGCGGTCTTGAGCACCACCCAGGGCATGCCGGTGGTGATGTATTTGCTGAACGCGCGGTTTAGCCGCTCGCAGTCTTCCTGAAGCAGGCCGCGTTCGACCATGACGCCGGCCTTCTCAAGCGCCCTCTGGCCGCGCCCGGCCACTTGCGGGTTGGGGTCCTGCTGGCCGACAACCACCCGCCTGACGCCGGCTTCGATGAGGGCGCCGGTGCAGGGCGGCGTGCGGCCGCGGTGGCAGCACGGTTCCAGGTTGATGAACAGGTCCGCCCCGCGCGCCCGCGCGCCCGCCTGCCTTAGCGCGTGAATCTCGGCGTGCGGCCCGCCCGCCCGCTTGTGGTAGCCCTCCCCCACCACGCGGCCGTTCTTCACCAGCACCGCGCCCACCAGCGGGTTGGGCCGCGTTTTTCCGCGCCCCTTTTCAGCGAGGGCGAGGGCCCGGCGCATGTGATCGATGTCTGTCTTTGAGAATTTGCCCGCCACGGGTGCCCCTGTCGAATGTCGCCGCCCCAGACGGGCGGCCGTCTTAGTATAACCGGGTTTTGGATTATACCAAGGCCGGGGTCAGCCGCGCTTTCGCCTTAGCACGTCAACCATGCGGTTTTCGATGGAACCGCGCTGGTAGACGATTTCGATGCGGCGGTTGGCGGCCCGGTTGGCGGGGCTGTCGTTGGGGAACTTGGGACGGTACTGGGCGAACCCCTCGATGCTGAGATCCTCGGCGCGGAAACCCGATTCGACGAACATGCGCGCCACCTCCGCCGCGCGCGAGGCGGAAAGCTCCCAGTTGGAGGGGAAGCGCTCGGTGTGGATGGGGGCGTCGTCGGTATGGCCTTCGATCTTGACCTTGTAGCGGAACTGGTTGAGCAGGCGGAAGGTCTGCCGGATGACCTCCTTGCCCTGGGGCGTCATGCGCGCCTGGCCGGGGGAGAACAGCACGACATCGGCGATGGTGATGACGGCGCCGCGCTCGTCGCTCGCCACCTGCACCTGGCCGGCGAGCTCGTTCTTGAAGACGAACTCCTCCACCTCGGAGATGATCTGCTCGACCTCCTTGGCCACCATCGCACCCACCTCGTCGACGGCGGTGACGGCGTTTTCATCGAGTTCCGACTTCCGCACCTCGAGGCCCTCGCGGATGCCGGCCTCGGGGATGGTTTCGACGCCCAGGGCGTGGCGCAGCGATTCCTTGATCTGCCGCCATTTCTTTTCTTCGATGGTGCCCATGGCGAACAGCAGGATGAAGAACACCATGAGCAGGGTGACGAGGTCGGCGAACGTCATCACCCAGGCGGGCGCGCCTTCGTCTCCACCCCCTTCGTCGTCGTCTTCTTCGAAGTCGTCTTCCGGGGGTGGCGCTTTTTTTTGTTCCTTTTCACTCACTCACTTGCCCTCGGGTTTCTGGCCGTCGTCCCCCTTCTTCTCCTTCTTGCCGTGGTAGGAGTCGAGGTAGTTTTCAAGCACCGATTTCATGAAGCGCGGGTTGACGCCCTTGCGAATGTAGGAGATGCCCTCCAGCACCAGGTTCATCTCCAGCGTCTCGGTGGCGCTCCGGCGCTTGAGCTTGACGGTCATGGGAATGAAGATCAGGTTGGCCACCACCGCGCCGTAAAAGGTGGTGATGAGGGCGATGGCCATCTTCGGGCCGACGCTGTTGACGTCGGACAAATCGGCCAGCATCTGGATGAGGCCGATCAGGGTGCCGATCATGCCGAACGCCGGGGCGAAGGCGCCCATTTCCTTGAAGATCTCCCATCCATCCTTGTGCGAACTTCTTATCTGCTGGATTTCCCGCTTGAGCAGGGCGTTGACGGTGGCCTCGTCCTTGCCGTCGACGGTCATCTCCAGGCCTTTCTTGAGGAACTCGTTTTCCAGCTCCTCGAGTTTCGACTCGATGGCGAGCACGCCGCCCTTCCTCGCCACGTCGCAGACTTCCACCATCGTGTCGATGAGCTGGTAGTGGTCGGACTTGCGCTCGAG
>QJWD01000100.1 GCA_003235465.1 Nitrospirota bacterium
AGAGCGCCGGGCTCGACACCGCGGCGGTGGTGCTCGTCGCCACCTTGCGGGCGCTCAAGATGCACGGCGGGGTGGCCAAGGACAAGCTCGAGGAGAGAAACCCCGAAGCGCTTAAGCTAGGCCTCGGCAACCTCGACAAGCACGTGGAAAACATCGGCAAGTTCGGCGAGAAGCCCATCGTCTGCCTGAACCGCTTCACTGGCGACGAAGAGGCGGAAATCGACATCGTCCGCCGCCACGCGGGAGAAGACCTCGGCGTGCCCTTCGCAGTTTGCAACGGCTTCCTGGCGGGCGGCGAGGGCGCTGTGGATCTGGCGAAGCAGGTGATCAGGCACGCGGAAAAAACCTCGAGCCCCTTTCACCCGCTGTACGACTGGAACGAGGACGTCAAGAGCAAGATCTGGAAGGTGGCGAGCGAGATGTACGGCGCTGGTAATATCGCTTACGGAAAGAAAGCCGAGTGCGACCTGGAGGAAATCGAAAGGCTGGGCTACGGCCGCCTGCCGGTGTGCCTCGCCAAGACGCCCGCCTCGCTCACCGACAACCCCGCCATCGTCGGCCGGCCGGAGCGCTTCACCGTCACCGTGCGCGAGATCCTCATCGCCGCCGGCGCGGGATTTCTCGTCCCCATCACCGGCGACATTTTGCGCATGCCCGGCCTGCCCAGGCGACCGCAGGCGGAAAACATCGACCTCGTCGAGGGCCGCGTACGCGGCCTGCGCTAGCCTCAGCCGCCTGAGTTCGGCCCCAGGTAGGCGGCGCCGCTGTGATCGAACTCGCGTATCTCCACCCGCTTGACGGTGGCGGCGTGGCCCTTGAGATCGACTTCCAGGCCCTCGAACAGCCAGCGGGCGATGTTCTCGGCGGACGGGTTCTCGCTGTCGAACGGCGGCACCTCGTTGATGTTCTTGTAATCGATGGCTAGGAGCCGGGCGTTCACCTTGTCCTTCAGCATCACGAAATCGATGCCCACCCCCATCGCGTCCAGCTCGCGCGCGGCGACGGTGACGATCGCCGTCCAGTTGTGGCCGTGCAGGTTCTCGAACTTGCCGTCGTAGTCGCGCAACTGGTGCGCGGCGGAAAACTGGGTGCTCACCGTCACTTCATACATAAGGCGATCCTCACTTTAACAGGGCCTGGTCGATGCAGTCCCTGGCGGTTTCCATCATGGTTGCAATTTCCCCGGGCGAAATCACCAGCGGCGGCAGGAAGTAAACCACGTTGCCGAGCGGCCGAAGAAACAGGCCGCGCTTAAGCCCCTCCAGGTACACCGCGTCGCCCGCCCGCTTCGCCGCATCGAACGGTTCGCGGGTATTTCTATCGCGAACCAGTTCCACCGCGGCGATCATCCCGGTCTGGCGGAACTCGCCGCACACCCCGAGCGCCTCGAACAGGGGGCGGTGAGCGCCGATGGCGGCGATCTTCGCCTTGAGGCTTGTTAGAAAATCGTTCTCACATAGCATCGAAAGCGTCTCGCAGGCCACCGCCGCCGCAAGCGGGTTGCCGGCGTAGCTGTGGCTGTGGATGAAAAATTTCAGCGACTGGAAATCGCCGTCGAACGCCTCGAACACGCCTTCCTCGGTCAGCGTCGCGGCCAGCGGCAGGTAACCCGAGGTGATGCCCTTCGACAGGCAGAGGAACGTCGGCCTGAGGCCGCCCCGCCCGGCGACAAAAATCGAACCCGTGCGGCCGAAGCCCACCGCCACCTCGTCGTAAATCGTGTGCACCTGATGACGGGCCGCCGCGACCTGCAGCTTTTCCAGGTACCGCACCGGGTACATCTTCATTCCCGCCGCGCCCTGCACCAACGGTTCGACGATGACCGCCGCCACCCGCTCGCCCTCTGCCTCCAGCGCGCGCTCCATCGGCTCGAAACACTCGGCGTCGCAGGATTCCGGCTTAAGCCCGTAGGGGCAGCGGTAGCAATCCGGCCCCTGAACCTGCACGTTGTCCGCCAGCACCTCCTGGAACGGGCCGCGGAACAGGTCCAGCCCGCACACGCCGAGCGCGCCCAGGGTTTCGCCGTGGTAGCCGCCCGCGAGATGGATGAACCGGGTGCGCCCGGCGCGCCCGACCTGCCGCCAGTATTGCAGGCTCATCTTGAGCGCCACCTCGATCGAGGTCGAACCGTTATCGGAAAAATACACCCTGGAAAGGTTCGGCGGCGCAAGCGACAGGAGTTTTTCCGCCAGGTCGACGGCGGGCTCGTGGGTGACGCCCGCGAACATGATGTGCGCTACCTTTTCCAGCTGGCGGGTGAGCGCCCGGTTCAGGCGCGGGTGGTTGTGGCCGAACAAGTTCACCCACCACGAGGAGATGGCGTCGAGGTAGCGCCTGCCGGCCCGGTCGATCAGGTAGACGCCCTCGCCCCGCTCGATGAACAGCGGCGGGTGGGTCTCCCGGTCGCGGCTCGGGGTGCAGGGGTGCCACAGCAGGCGTCGGTCGCGCTCGAGATCGCGCTTCAGGGATTCGTCATCAGGCGCTGGCAAAGGCATGCCCCTCTCTCACAGCCCGTAGCGGGACGGGGAAAATTCGGCGATCTCGCCGGCCTCGTCGAGCAGGAGGCCCGCCATGTAATCCGCCTGATTGGGCGTTTGCAGGATGCCGTTCCTGTAATGCCCGGTGGAATAATACAGGTTGCCGAAACGCGCGCTTTGGCCCATGACCGGCATGAGGTCCCTTGCCGCCGGGCGCAGGCCCGTCCAGGCTTCGATGAGCGGCGCGCCGCGCAGGCAGGGCAGCACCTCCGCCGCCTTGCTCACCAGGCGGCCGACGACATCCTCCTCC
Organism: Nitrospirota bacterium; assembly: GCA_003235465.1. The sequence continues at coordinate 2,788 of QJWD01000100.1, forward strand.
ACGGCGGGATCGAAGCCGCGGTCCTCCATGGTGGAGCCGATGACGAAGCCGTGCCCGCCGCGCCAGGGAGCGATGTAGGTCAGCTTGCCGTGCACCGTGTATTCGAGACGGCTGTCCTCCACCTGCACGCGGCACATCTGCCCCTTGATCGGCTTCATCGGCAGGCTGACGCCAAGAACCTCGCCGAGGGCCGTGGACCAGCTCCCCGAGGCGAGCACGAAACGCCGGCCGTGCACCTCTCCCCGGTCCGTCACCGCGGCGCCGATGGCGCCTTCGTCGCGAAGAAAACCGGAGACATCGGCCTCCATGTTCAGGACGCCGAGCTTCGCCGAGGCCGCCCTGAGGGCATCGTGCATCTGCCGGTTGTTCACCTGCCCTTCCCCCACCCAGATGACCTCGCCGCACCTTTCCGACAGGTGCGGCGCGCGCTCCCGCACCAGAGCCTGCGGCCAGATTTCGTGCGGCACGTTCTCGTCGCGGAAAAACCGCTTGCGCTCCTCCCAGGAGGCCTCATAAAACAGCGAAGGCATGAGCGAGCCGGCCATCGAGAAAAACACCGGCACCCCGCTCACCTCGGTGAGCTCGCGGATGAATTCGGGGTATTTGCCGAGGGATTCGCGGCAGAAGCGGAAGAACCCGTCGGCGCGTTCGCACTCGCCGAAGGGGGCGAGCATGCCCGCCGCCGCCCGCGAGGCCATGAGCGAATTCATCGGATCGCCGATCACCGCGACCCGCAGGCCGGGATGCCGCCGCTTGACGCGGAACGCGATGCTGTGGCCGATCACCCCCGCGCCGATAATCACCAGATCGTGAGTTTCTGTCTTCATTCCATCCTTTTTGTCAGGGCACGCTCATTATTGGCGATTTCGGCCCACCTCCCGGCCTCGCCGCCCGCGGCTCTCCCGCCCGGCTAAACCGGGGCGCTTGATCATCCCTCCGGGGTTATGCTATTTTAAACGCTACTGGAACAACGGCAAACTTTTAATCACCCACCCCGCACGGGGTTTCAGAGGACAGGCCTCCATGGAAAACCAACCCGCCGCCGAGGCGGCGAAAAACGACCCGGGAAGCAGCGCCGCCAAACGGGTTAAGCCCTTTCTCGACAATCTCGACATTCCCGACATCGATGTGGACAATGACCGCATCCGCGAGCTGTTCATTCAATTGTGGGACTATGAAGAAGGCGACACCCTGCCGCCGGAGGACCAGCACCTGACGGCCATCGCCGTGTTCATGTACGCCACCCACAACATCCTTTCGGATTACAACATCAGGCTGGACAGGGCGCGCAACCACATCGTGAGCGCCCTCAAGGCGGCGATGGCCGACGATGAAGAAAAGCGCGTGGCCAAGGAGCGCGCCACCGGCAACCCGTTCAAGGCGTTTGTGGACACCTACCCCGAGCGGGTGGACGAGGTCTACACCTGGAAGAATTTTCTCCTCGAGCACAAGACCGTCGAGGAAACCCAGTGGAAGTACAAAATGAAGAAGTGCTGGTTCGCCGAGTTCTTCATTCGCCTGGGGCGCACCGATTATATCGAAACCGCCTGCCAGTTCGACAAAATACCCTCCGAGATGAGGGCGGATTACGTCGACCTGAAGCTCGAGAACCTGTTCGCGAAACTGGGCAAGCTGTGCCAGTTCACCTACAAGCCGAAAGGCTCCTGAACCGCCTGCTCCCTCGCGGAGAGACGTCATCAAACGCATAGCCAGCTACATCAGCGGGCACGGCTACGGCCACGCCGCGCGCCAGTCCGTTGTCCTGGAAGGGCTCACCGGCCGCTACGCGGTGCATATCAAATCCGAAATCCCGCTGGCGTTTTTCAACCTGTACCTCAAGCATCCCTTTCAACTCACCCGCCAGGCGGTGGACGCGGGGGTGGTGCAGCGGGATTTCATCGCCATCGATGTCGACGCCTGCTTCGAGCGCCTCGCCCTGTTTCAGGCGACAGCCAGGGAGCGCCTCGAGGCGGAAATCCGCTGGCTCGACGGCGAGAATATAGACCTCGTCCTCTCCGACTGTTCCAGCCTGCCGCTCAAGGCCGCCGCCGCCCTCGGTCTGCCCTCGCTGGTGGTGAGCAATTTCACCTGGCACGACATCTATTCCCATTTTCCCGGCGCAGGCGGGCAGCGGGCCCTGATCGATTCTCTCGCCGAGGAATACCGCCACGCCACCTTGCAGCTTCTGCCGCAGCTCCATACCGATGGCCGTGCGGTGCCGCGGCGAAAGGAAATCGGCTTTCTCGCCAGAAGGGGTGTAAACCGCCGCCAGGCCCTCGAGGAAAGATGGCCGGAAAAACTGCAAGGGAAAACTCTCGTGTTCATCTACCTGGGCGAAGCCGGTTCGTCGCGCATCGACTGGCCCCGCCTCGGTTTAATGGAGGACGCGGCGTTTCTCACCCGCGATCCGGTGGTGGGAACCGCCCCCAACCTG
>QJWD01000121.1 GCA_003235465.1 Nitrospirota bacterium
TGAGCGGGAAACGCCATAGAACCTGGGGGGCATAACCGAGGGACGCCGGCCAAGGGACTGTAACCGGCTCCGGCAACACGACTGGAGGCTGCATGAAAAACATATCGAGATCGATTCACGGGGTTCTTTTTGGCCTGCTCGCCATTGTATTCGCCAGCGGGTGCGCCACCACCCTCGTCGAGGATGGCTCCAAAGTCACCGACGATAAGACCGCCCATTGCTCGGGCAGCGAAAGCGTCGACGACTCCTCGGTGGCGGTGCTGCCGATCCCCGTTGTCGCGTTCTTCACGCCGCATGCCGATCTCAACGACATCAAGGCCGACGATTATCTCAAGAAATGCGGCGAGCCGGACAAGCTGGTCAACCGCAAGGTGGAAGTGAGCCGCGCCGGTTGCGTGCCCGCCGGGCTGACGCGCATCCTCACCCTCGGCGTCTTTCAGTGGTGCCCGGCCAGCGTGTCCTACGAGGCCGACGTCAAGCCCCAGTGAGACGCTGCTGGAACACATTATCTCCCGACAGCGGCCGGCGGCGCCGGCCGCTTTTTTCATTTCTTCCCGAAGCGGCCCGCGCCAATGATTTGGAGCCGCCGGTGTTTCCGTTATAATGGCGAATGGTCAAACCCTACATCGCCGCCGACTCGCCCTTCCTCACCCGCGACAGCCGCAAGGACCGCTGGGCCATCCCCTACCATTTCGAGTGCCTGAACGCGCGCATTGAGGTGTTGCTCGCGAATAACGCCGACGCCGTTAAGGGCGGGCGGGTTCTCGACCTCGGGTCGCACATCGGCACCTTCGCCTTCGCCGCCCTCGGGCTTGGCGCGCGCGAGGTGATGGGGGTCGATCAGGAAGAAAGCGTGGTGGCCACCTGCCGCGAACTGTTCGAGGCCGAGCGGGTGCCCAGGGAGGCCGCCCGGTTTCTCGCAAGCGACGTGTTCGATTTTCTCGAAGCCGTGCCGGAAAAAAGTTTCGACACCGTGTTCTGTTTCGGCCTGCTCTACTACACGGCGGAGCCCCTCAGCCTGCTCAGGCTGATGGCGCGCGCCGCCCGCCACACGCTCCTCGTCGACACCTTCACCGCGGCGTTCGCGGCCCTGCAGGGCAAGGACGCGCCGGCAATTCAGGAAAATCTCGGCGACGGGGCGCTCGCCCTGCCGCTCCAGATCGTCACCCTCACGCAGCCGGGCAAGAAGGATTACACGCTGAAGGGCGCGGTGTCGCGCCGGGGGCGGGACCTCAGCCTGATGACTCTGCCCACACGGGCGCTTCTCGAAATCTGGTTCGAATCGCTCGGGTGGCGCTACCGCCCGCTCGACTGGTCGGCCCATACCACGCGGGCGGCGACCCACCGGGACCTGTTGACGCCGGCCCAGAAAAAGGCGTCGCACTGGGCCGACGTGTACGCGAGCGGGGTGCGCGCGGCCTACCGGCTGGATCGTGAGGCGGACGGCGGCGCTTTCTCCAGGTAAAGGCGGTCGGCCTCCAGGGCGACCTTGTCGTGAACGTAAACGGCGAGCCAGCGCTTCGCCCCCTCCATCACCAGGGTGAGGGCCAGATCCTTGGCGAGAAGACCCGGGTGCTTGTTCTTCACCACCTTGTAGAGCAGGTGGGAGTACTTGACCACGTGGTGCAGGCCGGTTTTTTGAAGCCAGGCGAGAATGGCGCTGTCTTTAAGATACTCGGCGGCGTCTTTCATCAAGATGAGATGCCTCACTTTGAAATCGAGCAGGCGTCGCCACACGCTCCGGTTTCTGAGGGAAGCCAGATCGTCGGACAGGCGCGCCACGGCGAGAATGAGCGAATACAGCCTGGCCTCGAACAGCGGCTTTTCCGATGCCGGGTGGTGGGCGCGGGCGATGGCGTAGGTGAGCCGGCTGAGGTTATCGCTCACCGCCTGGGCATCCAGCCGCCCGGCGTGCAGCATCAGCGCCTTGCGCGACGCCGCCGCCTGTGGCCCCGCCTCGGGCGACAGGTCGGGCGGCGGGCCGACCTCGGGCAGGCCCTCCAGTTTTTCTTCGATTTCCTCGTCCGAAAGCGCTACCGCCTGCTGGCCGCCGCCGTAGACGCCGATGGCCAGCTCGCCGACGGTGAGGTACCAGCGGATGAGCAGCACCTTCATCACCAGGTCCTTGAGGACGTAGCCCAGCATCTTGAGCGTCCAGAAGCCGGCATCGAGCGCGCGCCACAGGGCGTAACCCCACCGCACGATAAAAAGCACCTTATACTTTTCCGCCGCCCGCCAGGTGGGGGAACTGAAAAACGATTCCTTCTTCCGCCAGGCCTCGGCCAGAAGAACGAGGTGGCGCAGGCGAAACCGTGTCACCCGCTTGATGCCGGGCAGGCGCGCGAGGGCCAGCAGCCTGGTTTTGATTTCCTGAAACGCGTCGAGCAGATCGCCGAGGCGCGCTTCGGCGAGCGGCGCGGGCGAGGCGGGGTGATAGCTTGCGGCGATGGCGGTGACGAGACCCAGGGTCTTTCCGGCCGGCCTCAGATCCGCCTCCTTCAGGATCCACCGCCCGCGAAGTTCCTGGCAGGCATCGATGACGAAAGCCAAAGCGGCTTTCCTGGCCGGGTCCGCCGTTTCCGATTGTTGCCGGGAAAGTTCGCGCAGGCGGGAAAAGTTGAGCCAGCCGATCCTGACGACGCCGAAGCCGCGGACGGTGAGAACCGCCGCCGACAGCGTCAACAGCCCCAGGGCGGCAAGCAGATACCAGGACCCGTTCATACTGATCATCGCTCCGGGTGCGGTGAGGCCCGACAATACCCTTGGGGCGGGGGCCCGGCGCGTCCGCAAAAAGGTTCCACCCCCTTTACAGGGGGTGCTATATTGTAGCAGGCCAGCCCGCCGCCAAGCCGCTTTGCCGCCGGCCGCTCAACATTCTGGAGGTTTCTTGCATGTCCACCGCCCTCAGGGTCATGAAAATCGGCCTCCTGCTCTTCCTGTGTGCGATTCTAGCGCAATGCGGGAACGCCCAGGAGAAAGATTTCGTCGAGGAGGGCATCGCCCTCACCAACCTCGAGGATTACGACGGCGCCGCCCGGGCGTTTCAGAAGGCCATCGAACAAAACCCGCGAAACTCGCGCGCCTATTACGGCCTCGGCGGCATCTACAACTACCAGAACAAACTGGAGGAAGCCGCGAGGGCGTTTGAAAAATCCATCGAGCTCGATCCCACCGACTACGACGCCATCTACAGCCTCGGCTACACCTTCGAACTGATGGGCCGGAAACAGGATGCGGAGGAAAAGTACCAGCGCTCCAGGGAGCTGAAAGCGCGCATGCAGGAATTTCTCGCCTCCGGCCAGGAAGCCCGTTGAAAAAAACGCTGGCGCTGGGCCTCGCCCTGCTCATCGGTTTCGCCTGCCAGACGCCCCAGCCGGCAAGGCACAAGCCTGAACCGGTTCGAGAGCAGGCCTCCAGGTTGGAGGCGAGGCCTGAAATCCCCGCCGCCCCGGCAGAGGGTGCCCCAGGCGCAAGCCCACCCTTCCCGCCCGCCATGGGTGAGCCTTCCACGGCGCATGTTCCCGGCCTCCTGCCGACCCATTTCAATAGCAAGGACGCCTCGGTGATGGTGCTCGTGCCGGTTGGAAAATATGCCGTGGGCGTACACCCCGCAGGGCAACAGGCGGACGAGGAAGACAGGAAAGCCCTGTTCGCCTTTTATATCGACCGTAACGAGATCACCGTCCGGCAGTTTTTGCGATACCAGCCGGATTACGTTCCGCCGCGCGCGCCCGGAGAGGACGCCTGCCCGGAGTGCCCGGCCACCGGCATCGACTGGTTTCAGGCGAGCCGCTACTGCCTCTGGGCAAACAAGCGCTTGCCGAGGGAAGCGGAGTGGGAAGCGGCGGCGCGCGGCACGGGCCAAAGGCGCTGGCCGTGGGGCGATGCATTCATAGCGGAACGGGGGAATTTTGCAGCGGGCAGCGGGCCGTCACGGCTGCGGCCGGTCGGCTCTTTTCCCGCCGGGGCGAGCCCCTTCGGGGCGCTGGACATGGCGGGCAATGCCTGGGAGTGGGTGCGCTCGCCTCTCGGCGGCGCCATCCGGTCGGAAACCGGGGAACGCCTGCAGGTGGCGAAGGGCGGCGGCTACACAAGCGCGGGGGAAGTGGTGGATATTTCCTTTCGCAACCCGGCGCCTTCGAACATGAAGCACCCGGCGTTCGGCTTTCGCTGCGCCAAGGCGCCGCCGTCAACCGCTCGCTGACAAGCCGGCGATCAGGAGCAGCCCGAGGTGGCGCCGCAGGTGACGCATTTCAGGCAGGTGCCGTTCCGGATCAGGGTCAGCTGGCCGCACTCGTTGCACGGGTCGCCCTCGTAGCCCTTGAGCTTGGCCACCTGGGCGCTGGCGCTCATGCGGATACCACCAACAGCCAAACTAGCTGCCCCGACGACGGTCTTGCTCTTGACCGCCGCGCCGTTGCCGTTCGACCCGCCCGCGGGACCGCCGTTTTTGACCTGATCGGGGCTGAGTTCAGTGATGGTCGCCCTCACCGGCCTTTTCGCTCCCTCGCTTTTCGGCGGGGTTTCATCCTTTCCGTCCTCCGGGCTCGCCTCCTCGGTCTTGCCGATGGCGTCCGACCGCAGGTCGTCCGGCGTGACCTGGGCGAGGTCGTTCCTGCCCAGGTAACTGATGGCGAGCTCGCGGAAAATATAGTCGATGGTCGAGGTGGCCATGGTGATCTTGCGGTTGCCGGTGACGATGCCGTTGGGCTCGAAGCGGGTGAACACGAAGGCGTCGACAAATTCCTCCAGCGGCACGCCGTGCTGCAGGCCGAGGGAAATCGAGATGGCGAAGCAGTTCATCAGGCTCCTGAAGGCCGCGCCTTCCTTGTGCATGTCGATGAAGATCTCGCCCAGCTTGCCGTCCTCGTATTCTCCCGTGCGCAGGTACACCTTGTGGCCGCCGATGGTGGCCTTCTGGGTGAAGCCGTTGCGCCGGTGCGGCAGGGAGCGCCTGCCCCCGGCGATGGTGCGCACGATGGTCTCGGCGACCTTCACCGGCGTCTTTTCTTCCTCGCCCTCCTCGGTGAGGTGGCTGAAATCCTCGCTGGCGACGCTGTTGAGCGGCTGGCTGAGCTTCGACCCGTCGCGGTAGACCGCGGTGCCCTTCAGCATCAGCTTCCACGACATCAGGTGCGCCTTCTCGACATCCTCGAGGGTGGCGTGGTTGGGCATGTTGATGGTCTTGGAAATGGC
>QJWD01000238.1 GCA_003235465.1 Nitrospirota bacterium
AAAATTCGCCAATCGCGGTGCAGAACGTATAGATTCCTCCCGCCACCAGATCGAGCCCAAGTAGGGTGTAAATCAATATGCTGCCGATGAGGGAGTTTACGATCATCTCCATGGGGTGTTTGTAAAAGGAGATGAACTTCGATGCGCTGCGGGCTGTGGTGGATTTGATGAAATGCTTTCCACAGCCAGTCTATTTCATGGCGCCACCGGTGCCACTAGTAAAATACAAAGGTGGCGACGGCATACGCTAATATGCCCCCGGCAACCGGAGATACGTGGCTGGATAACGACAGCACGGACCAGGAGGATAACCACACTTCCCAGCTGATGCCTGCCAGCAAGACCACGGCCAGCTGAATCAGGTTGACGGTGATCACGCGGAAAGGTCACGTTTTCACCTTCGGCAGTTGCCAGCCTGGAATCATCCGTTCCAAGAAAAAGCAAAATACCATGATGGCGAGCATGAGGGTCAACATGGATTCCATTCTCAAGGAAAGTTCGTGGCTTGTCCAGATTTGAGGACTAGAGAAAATCCAGGGCGCACAGGTGGTCGAAAAAGGCCTGCTGGTTGTAGAATTGTTCGACGCACATGCCTGCCTCAGGGAAGGATGTCGAGGACGTTTTCCGGCGGCCGCCCGAGCGCGGCCTTGCCGCCCGCCAGCACGATGGGGCGTTCGATGAGGATGGGGTGTTCCACCATCAGGCCGATCAGCGCGTCGTCGGAGAACGACGGGTCATCGAGATGGAGTTCGGCGTAGGCGTCTTCCTTGCTGCTCATGATCTCGCGCGGGGTTTTGCCGAGGCGCTTGAGGATGTCTTTAAGCTCATCCGCCGTCGGCGGGGTCTTGAGGTATTCGATAATGTTGGGCTCGATGCCCCTCGCCTTAAGCATTTCCAGCGTCTGGCGTGATTTGCTGCACTTCGGGTTGTGGTACAGGGTGACGGACATGAAGGCTTTCTCCTGAATGATGGGCAGATTGAGAGTAAGGCCTCAGGGGCGCTCTCGAGCGGATATCTTATATGAATTCACCGACAGTTTGTGATCGCGGATCGAGAGATTAAACATGATCTTCCCCGACGGGCAGCAGTTGGGGTCCTCCGGTCCGGCGAGGTGTTCCTCCCAGGTCATCGTGGCGAAGTCGATGGCCGGGCTTTTGTGCCGCCGGTATCCCTCCGGCAGCTTGCCGTAAACGGCTTGCCAGGTTTCGTCCCGCGCCAGTTTTTTCCACCCGCCGCCGCTCCAGATGAGCGGCCCCTGCACGCAACCCCCGGTGCCGTTCAGGCAGTAGAGGACGGCGAGCACCGCCTCGCCGGACGACGTGCTGAACATTTTGGCGTCCCGGATGAACAGGTATTCGCGCTCGGTGGCGCTGCGCCAGGCGAGGCGCGCCTGGCCTTTTCCCGGCATTTCGATCAGCGCCGCCTCATCCGCCTCGCAGGTGTAGGTTTTCTGCTCGCCCTCATCGAATTTGACCGAATACAGGGTGCGCATGAGCAAATACTGGCTTTCGCCAAACACCCCCAGCTCCCGCGTCTCCTCCACCTTGCAGGTTTCCTCAAGCACCGGATAGTTGTAGACGCAGGCCCCCTTGGGCTCCTTGTGCAGCGGGCATGTCGCCGTCACCTGGTCCACCGGGATGAGCGGCGCATCGCTGAAAAACCGGCCGCCGCTTTCCCACGGCTGAAAATCATCCTAGGTGTAGCTGGGCAGAAAGACGAGGGCCAGGGCGAGGGCGAATAGTTTTTTTATCATGGCGCGATTCTATCTTGATGTTGGTTTTTGCAGCAGACGCGGATCATAGCGAGCGCGCGAGTTGGTTGACGAGCATGAATGCGGCGAGCAGCACGATGCCCATTGCGAACGCCTTCTGCAGGCCCGGTCCGGATACGCGCAACCTGCTTGCCGCCACCAGCCCCAGCACCCCGCCCGCGATAAACAGCGCCGTCACGTTCACGGAAAAATTCTCGTGCGCGTACACGTGCGACAGCGTGCCCGAAACGCTGACAAGAAAAACGACGAGAAGGGAGGTGCCGACGGCCCGCTCGATGGACATGCGGCTGAACATCACCAGCGCGGGAACGATGATCACCCCACCGCCCACGCCGAGCAGGCCGGAGAGAACCCCGGTGCCGAGACCCGTGAGCAGGAGAAGCAGGGCGCAGGGGGTGGTGAGCAGCAGGCGGCCGGATTCGCTCCTCTCGCACGTGGGCTTGCCCGACAGCAGGCCATGATACGCCGCGCGGCTGGCCTCCGTCCGCGACGCGGTGCGCCACATATTGACGGCGATGAGCACCATGAGCAGCGCGAATAGCACGAGCAGGACGGGGCCGGGGATGTTGTGCGCGGCGAGGGCGCCGGCGGGGGCGCCCAGCATGCCGGCGGCGGCGAACAGAAAGCCGGTGGCAAATTCCACGTTGCCGGATTTGATGCGCATGAAGAGGCCGATCAGCGACGTGGCGCACACCGCGGCGAGGGAAATGCCGACGGCTTCTTTCGGCGGAATGCCCAGGCCGTAAACCAGAAGCGGCACCGATAGCAGCGACCCGCCACCGCCGGTGAGGCCGAGGGCGATGCCAACCAGCGAACCGAATGCGATGGAGAGGGCGTAGAATATGATCACAGCTTTTTTGCAGCTCGCCTTAAGCGGGCGCGGCATTTTTGTGCTCGTTCGAAGCCATGGCCGGACGCCAGCGATAATCTCCGGCCCTGTTATTCAATCTTAAAGCAAGCCTTGGGCTTTGGCAATGGAGGTGGCCCTGCTCGCGGGGCCGGAGAGGGGCGCGGAGGCGGCCCGGGCCAACGTTCAGCGGGAAGCGGGAACAGTCAGCGTGGCGATGAGTTTTTCTATGATGCGGTCGTAACGGGTTTCTCCCAGCTCGCCGGCGGCCGGGGAGCGAGCGGCGCGGAAATAGAATTTATGCGCGCCGATCTCGATCACGTCGCCGCCATCGAGCGGGATAAGGTAGTAGAACGCGCTGTCGCCATACGGTCCGGGAAAACCCGGCAGTTGATAGGCGGTGTGCCTGCCGATGGATTTCGCCTGCCCCTCTCTCAGGAGAGAGCGGTTGAACCTTGCCCGGTTGCCCCGCAGGCGGTCGATCCAGATCACCGGCACCTCGCCGACGGGGATCGCCTGCACCTGGGCCGCCTGGCCCGAAGGCATTTCAAGCTCCTCCGGTTCGACGAGGACCGCCGCGTTCTTGAATGGAGAATCGTAACCTTCGTTGGTGAGCGACGGCGGCAGGGGTTCCTCTTTGAAGCGGCCGAGCGCGAACCCCCTGGGCTGGCTGAAGCTAATTCCCAGGCGATCAATGAAGACGCCGCCCTCCTCGGCGTCGGCCAGGGGGGCGGCGACGAACAGGAAGGCGACGGTGAGCGCCATCGCCAGCCTGCTATCTGAAAAGCCACGACGGGGATTATTCATCCTGTGCAATTTAATGCTAGATTGTTTCTTAACAGAAGGCATTTTTCATGCTCCGGGAAATCCTGAGGAAGGCTATGAATAACCGGCGATCCTCGTAAGGGCGGGGCACCGCAGTGGCTGGGCCGCGTCGCCACCAGGATGGATGTCGGGCGCGACGAGGTCCTCCTTACATATTTTAACCGACTTCGGAAGAATTTTCCCGCGCATGAAGTGGTCTAACTATTGGCTGAAGCGCGTGTTATGACCTATTTTATTATTGGCGGGCGGGCTTTCGCGGGGTAGGGGAATAAGAGCCCGCCGAAATGCGACCGGCAACACGATGGTAACGAGTGATCATGCCGTGGATGAAATGGTTGCCCTCGCGGTACCTGAGCCGCCGCGCGGCGCGGGCCCGCGGGTTTCTCGACCCGGTGGCGGTGCTCTCGCGCCTGCACCGGTTCGCCCAGCCCTCGGAAGTGGCCGAGCCGGTGGAGTTGTTGCGTGCGGGCGTGGTGTTCCACGCGCGCGGGCTGATCAACAGCCGGGTCATCCAGCACAACCTCGACTGGGTCTGGCCGTTCTGGATCGAGCGTCAGTTCGACCCCGGGGACGACGCCTTCGTGCCGCGCGCCTTCAGCATCACCCACGTCAACCTCACGCACCGCAACTGGACAGCCATCGGCCTGCCGGACCTGGACGAGTTGCCTCTCGTCGATCCGCGCGGGCTCTTGACGCCGTTTCTAGACGGGTGGTCGCTCGATGCGGCCCTCGTCACCCGGGATGGCGGCCGCCTGTTGCCCTCGCGCGCAAAAACCGCCGGGCAGCGCATGGAAGGCGAGGGGGCGGGCGTCTTCACCCGTGTCAGCGAGGGAGGGCTTGAGATAGAGAGCCGCGCAACCGTTTTAAGCGAGGGCGGCGCGGCCGTGTGCGAATGGCGGCTTTCCGCCAAAGCCGAACACGAAGGCTGGTTGGTGGTGGCGCTTCGGCCGGTGAATCCGGAGGGCGTCAGTTTCGTTCACCAGGCGGCCCTCGACGAAGACCGGAAAGGCTGGACGGTGGACGGCGTGCGCCGGGTCCTGTTCAGCGACGCCGCCGACCGTCACCATGTCTCGAATTACCGTCACGGAGACGTTTTCCTTCACCTGTTCGATCTCGAGGACAGCATGGAGGGCCGCTGCGACGTCGGCATGGTCACCGCCGCCGCCATGTTTCGCCTCGCCGCCCGGGAAGCGAGCGAAGAAGCGCGCGAGATTGTCGTGCGCGTGCCGCTCTCTGATAAAGCGCCCGGCCCCGGCTGGGAAAAGAGCCTGGAGGGGCGCTGCCGCCTGGACGTTCCCGATGAAACCTACCGAACCCTGTTCGACACCGCCGTCAAGACGCTTATCCTGCATTCACCGGAAGATGTCTACCCGGGGCCCTACACCTATAAGCGGTTCTGGTTTCGCGACGCGGCGTTCATCATCCACGGCTTGCTTGCCTCTGGCCTGAGCGAGCGGGCCGAGCGCGCCCTCGACCGCTTTCCCGGCTACCAGGACGCGAACGGCTATTTTCATTCCCAGGAAGGCGAGTGGGACTCGAACGGCGAAGCGCTGTGGATCTTCCATCGATTTTGCGAGATCACCGGCCGCCCGCCCAAGGAGGCCTGGCGGCGGGCCATCGTTCTGGGCGGCCGCTGGATAGGCCGGAAGCGGGTCAAGGGGGAAGCCGGTAGCGCGCACGCGGGCCTGTTGCCGGCGGGGTTCAGCGCCGAGCACCTGGGCCCCAACGATTACTATTACTGGGACGATTT
>QJWD01000306.1 GCA_003235465.1 Nitrospirota bacterium
GCGCACGCTGGTGTTCACGGTGCTGGCCTACTTCATCGCCTTCGCTTCGGAATACTCCTCGACGCGCAACGGCTTCCCCTACGGCTTTTACAGTTATATCGACCACACGCGCGGCCAGGAGCTGTGGATCGCCAACGTGCCGTTCATGGATTCCCTGTCCTACTCCTTCCTCTCTTACATCAGCCTGACGATGAGCCTGTTCTTGTGGTGCCGCCTGGAAGGCCGGGGCCTCGACCTGCGCCTGACCTCACCGGAAAAGGTGATCGCCAGCTGGCGGGTGATTCTCACCGGCGCCGCCCTGTTCATGATGATGGACGTCATCATCGACCCGGTGGCGTTTCTCGGCGACCGCTGGTTTCTCGGGAAAATCTACACGTACAAGGAAAAGGGGGAATACTTCAATATTCCGCTGACCAATTTCGCCGGCTGGTTCGTGGTGGGCACGACCATCCTGTTCGCCTTCAGCCGCGTCTTCCGCCTGCTCGGGCCGCCGCCGCCCGCCCGCCGCGTGTTCGCGCAGGCGCTCCTCGGGCCAGGGCTGTACTTCGGCGTGCTCCTGTTCAACCTGGCGGTGACGTTTTACATCGGCGCGGGGCTTTTGGGGCTTTCCGGTACGGCGATCACGGCGGCGCTTGTTGCGCTCGTCGTGGTAAAGGCCCGCCACCCCGGGTGGCCCGGCTGAGGGAGCCCGGTCAGTGCATGCGGGTGTTCATGTAGAAGCCGAACACAAAAAGCAGGATGGCGCCGATGATGAGGCCGTCGTCGATCAGCAGGCGCCTCCAGCCCGCAAGACCCATGTGGGAAACCCAGGGCACCACGATAAACAGGATGGAGATAAAGCCGATGGCCAAAAGGCCGAGGATCGAATAGATCAAGACTTTTTCGTTCATGGGTTGTTCTCGCTTGCAAGCGGGGCTGTTCTTTCCCCGCCGGTCTGGATATACTGCCGATTCTAGCAGGAATTGAAGGGGGATGGAAGAATTTGCAAGCCCCCGGCCATAACAAGAGCCCTTAAACCATGAATCAGAACAACTACAGCACCCACGACCCCGAAACCGACCGGCTGATCGACGAACTCGCCGAAAGATGCGCCCCCGGCGCCTGCCGGGAGATGCTCCGGCAGATCCTCACCACCGCCGCCAAGCTGGGCCAGGAACACGGCGACCTGGGCGATTTCAAGCTGATCAACACTTCGCTCAAGGAACTCAGGCACGCGGTGCGCATCTTCGTTCCCCACCGCGCGGTGAGAAAAGCGATCATTTTCGGCTCGGCGCGCACCCGGGAGGACGAGGCGGCCTACGCCCTCGCCCGCGATGTGGCGAAGCGCCTCGCCGAACGCGGCATCATGGTGATCACCGGCGCGGGCGGCGGCATCATGGAGGCGGCGAACCGGGGCGCGGGCCGCGAAAACAGTTTCGGCATCAACATCAAACTTCCCTTCGAGCAAAAATCCAACCCTTATATCGAGGGCGACGGGAAGCTCATGACCTTCAAGTACTTCTTCACGCGCAAGCTGTTTTTTCTCAAGGAGTCCGACGCCACCGTGCTCTTGCCCGGCGGGTTCGGCACGCAGGACGAGGCGTTCGAGAACCTGACCCTGTTCCAGACCGGGAAAACCATGCCGCGCCCCATCGTCCTCCTGGAACCGGAAGGCTCGAATTACTGGCGGCGCTGGCTCGGGTTTATCGATTCGGTGCTCATCGAACGGGACTACATTTCAGCCGACGACCGCAGCCTGGTGCAGGTGGCGCGCTCGGCCGCGGAAACCGCCGACATCATTTCCGACTATTACCGGGTGTACCATTCGCTGCGCTACGTGAAGGGGAAAACGGTGCTCAGGCTGGGCCGCGAAGTGGCCCCGGCGGCGATTGAACAACTCAACCGGGATTTCGCCGACATCCTCACGCGCGGCGCCATCGAGGCCAGCGGACCGCTCGAGGATGAGGTCAAAAATGGCGAATACCTGGAACTGCCGCGCCTCGTCTTCCGGTTCAACAAGCGCGACTACGGCCGCCTGAACGAACTCATCCGCGCCATCAACCGCTCCTGATCAGGCCCCGCGAAGAAAGGCGGCTTCGGCCTCCGCCACCAACTGCTCCTGGCGGAAGGTGTGGCGCGGGGAAAAGTGGAAGGTGCGAAGCTCGCCAACGCCGGCTTCACGGGCGAGCAGCCCCGCCTGCCTGGAGGTGAGGTGGCAGCGTTCCCTAGCGCGCGCTTCCTCCTCGGCGATGAACGGCGATTCGCAGAAAAACACATCCGCCCCCTTCACCAGCTCGACGATGCGTTTACTGTTCGCCTCGTTATACACCGTGTCGACCACGTAGGCGATTTTCTGCCCCGGCGTGATGCGCACCAGCGAGCGCCGAAGCTCGCCCAGGGGGCGTGTGCCCGCCCGCCCGTGAGCGCCCGCGGGGAGGGCTAGGGCATGGTCGTCGGGCTTGTCCTCGTAGATGGCTTGCTTGAGCCCGTTCAGCCACGGCCCCGGCGGCAGGCCCTGCTGGTCGAGGGCGTCCTTGTCGATGTTGATATGGTATTTCTCGTTGAGCGCGAAGCCGAGGCAGGGCACGCGGTGTTCGAGGATGGCGGCCTCCACGCTGAAGCCGGGCTCGTCGAGAAGCACCCTGCCCGGCTTGTCCAGCCGCCGTTCTTCCTTGCGCCGGAATTTTTCCACCGCGCAAAAGCGCGCGGTGAGCAGATGATCCTCGTGCACCTCCACCACATCGAGGGTGATCGCCTGCTCGTAGCGTTCCACCAGGTTCCAGGTGAAGCCCGAGAGCTTGCCCTCCACGTTGCCGATAAACCCGGCGGGGCCGTACAGGGTGATGGTCTTGCCCTGGCCGAAGACGACGCGGAGCAGGCGGTCGAAGCCGATGAAGTGGTCGATGTGGGTGTGGCTGACGAACACGTGCGACACCTTGAGGAGCAGCGCGTTGGACAGCCTGGCGTTGTCGCCCAGGTCGAACAGGAGGGCGCGCCGGTCGAATAAAAACTGCACGATGAGGCCGGGGTCGCCGAGCGGCGGGTTAACGAGTTTGGGATGAAAGATCGGTTTCATAATACAGGTGCGCAAACCGCTGCTTCGCCGGCGGCGGGCGGGCGTCGATGAAGGCGGTGCAGGATCGGCTTCATGGGCATGGCTGGCCAATCACTGCTTAGCCAAGAGCAGGTAGGCGTCGATGAATGCTTGCAGGTCGCCATCGAGCACCGCGTCGACGTTGCCCGCCTCGGTCTGGGTGCGCAGGTCCTTGACCATCTGGTAAGGGTGGAGGACGTAAGAGCGGATCTGGCTGCCCCATTCGATTTTCTTTTTCTGCTTCTCCATCGCCCTCTTCTCTTCCTCGAGCTTTTCCTGCTCGAGCTCGTAGAGCCTGCTTTTCAGCACCTTCATCGCCGAGGCCTTGTTCTTGAACTGCGAGCGCTCGTTCTGGCACTGGACGATGATGCCGCTGGGAATGTGGGTGAGGCGCACCGCGCTGTCCGTTGTGTTGACGCCCTGGCCGCCGGGGCCCGAGGCGCGGTAGACGTCGATCTTCAGGTCATCCTCCTTGATCTCGATCTCGATGTCCTCGTCGACCTCGGGGTACACGAACACCGAGGCGAACGAGGTGTGGCGGCGTTTGTTGGCGTCGAACGGGGAGATGCGCACCAGGCGGTGCACGCCGATCTCGGCCTTCAGGTAGCCAAAGGCGTAATCGCCGGAGATGAGCACGGTGGCGCTTTTGATGCCCGCCTCCTCGCCGTATTGCATGTCGAGAATCTCGGCCTTGTAGCCCTCGCGGTCGGCGTAGCGGGTGTACATGCGCAGCAGCATGCCCGCCCAGTCCTGCGATTCGGTGCCGCCCGCCCCGGAGTTGATGGAGAGGATGGCGTTGTTGAAATCGCTCGGGCCGGATAGCATGGCCTTGAGCTCGGCGCTCTCCAGGTTGCCTTCCAGGCGCCCAAGCGAGGTTTCGATCTCCCCCGCAAGCGAGTCGTCGCCGGCTTCCTCGGCCAGCTCGTGGAGCGCCTCGATGTCGCCGTGCTCCTTCTTGAGCCCCTGCCAGATGCCTACTGCGCGCTGAATGGCGGCGCGCTCCTTCTGCACCGCCTGGGCCGCCTGGTGGTCGTCCCAGAACCCGGGCCTGGCGATTTTATCGTCCAGAATTTCAAGCTGTTTCAGCTGTTTGTCGACGTCAAAGATACCCCCTGAGTAAATCGATTCTTCGCTTGAGATCCTCGACCCGCTTGGCTACATCCTCCAGCATGGTGACACTCCTGTCTTGGGTTTAGGGCCAGGCCCGGCGGCCTATTTTCGCCAATCGGCGGGGCGAAAGCAAGGCGGCTTCGGGGCTTCGCCGAATCGCAAATTCCCCGCCGGCATCCAATAATTGTGTTACGCGCGGGGCTTATATGTTAACATGATGTAGTTCAATTAATTATACTTAAGCATGGATTTTCCGCCCCTCCGGCGGAATCCGCGCCCTTATTTCAGACGCTCATCTTTTATCGGTCAAGGAGTCGTCATGCCCAAGAAAGGCCTCAAGCACAAAGTGGGACTCGAGCACCACGGCATCAAAAACGTCAAGAAAATCCACTGGAACCTCTCCACGCCGGACCTTTACGAGCACATCATCCGCAGGCAGGAGGGCATTCTCTCCCACCTCGGGCCCGTGTGCGTGACCACCGGCGAGCACACCGGCCGCGCGCCCAACGACAAGTTCATCGTCCAGGAGCCGTCGAGCCAGGAGAACATCTGGTGGGGCAAGGTCAACAAGCCGTTCACCGTCGAGCAGTTCGACGCCCTGTACTCCCGCGTCCTGGCCTACCTCCAGGGGCGCGAGGTGTTCGTGCAGGATTGCTACGCCGGCACCGACCCGAAAAACCAGCTGCACATCCGCGTCATCACCGAGCAGGCCTGGCACAGCCTGTTCGCGCGCAACATGTTCGTGCAGATCAAGGATCTGGCCAAGCTGGAATCCCACGACCCCGGCTTCACCATCGTGCATGTGCCGGGGTTCATGGCCGTGCCCGCCATCGACGGCACCAATTCCGAGGTGTTCGTGGTGGTCGACTACGGCAAGCAACTGGTGCTGATCGGCGGCACGAGCTACGCCGGTGAAATCAAGAAATCGGTGTTCTCGGTGCTCAACTACCTGCTGCCGCAGAAGAACCACGTGCTCTCCATGCACTGCTCGGCGAACATCGGACGCGC
>QJWD01000304.1 GCA_003235465.1 Nitrospirota bacterium
CCTTGGCCGAGTCGACCTTGAGCTTGCCGACGGTGGATTCGCCGTGCATGATCTGCCGCTGCAGGTTGCTCAAATCCACCACGTCGAAATCGATGAAGCCCAGGGTGCCGACGCCCGCCGCGGCCAGGTACAGGCCGATGGGGGAGCCGAGGCCGCCGGTGCCAATGATCAGCACGCGGGCGTTGCATATTTTTTCCTGCCCCTCCACACCCACTTCGGGGAGCAGCAGGTGGCGGCTGTAACGGTTGATTTGTTCAGGGTTCAATGCCATGGCGCGTGTCCGTTGCTTACAGGGTTGGTTGCGGGCCGGGCCCGCCGGGGTTATATGTATGATTGCATTTTAGCAAAAAGGGTTCACTCGGCCAAAATTTTAGCGCGGCTATTTTTCGCCGTCGTCCAATTCCTTTAGCCAATCGGGCTTTCTGGCGCCGCCCTTGGGCTGGCGCCGGTCCTTGAGCGGCCCGGCCTTCAGCCTTTTCGCCGGCAGCGCCACCGGGTTTCGCAGCTTAGGGCGCGGCACCTTGATGGTGATTTTCTTTTTCATTTTGCCTCCCAGCCCGCCGCTACGCCGCCCTCGCCGCCCGGAACGCTTTCTCGAAACCGGCGATGGACCCCTCGATCACCTTGTCCGGCAGGCAATACGACAGACGGAAATAGCCGGGCAGGCCAAAACCCCGCCCCGGCACCACCAGCACCTTCTCCTCGGCGAGCAGGCGGGAGAACGCCACCTCGTCGGCCAGCGGCGATTTCGGGAAAAAGTAGAACGCGCCCTCGGGCCGCACCACCGAATAGCCGATGCGGGTGAGCTCCCGGTAGAGGAAATCGCGCGTCCTTTGGTAACCGGCGGGGTCGACGCTTGCGCCCTGAATGTCCTTCACCGCGCGCTGGATGAGCGCCGGCGCGTTGACGAACCCGAGCACCCGGTTGGCGAAGATCATGGCTTGCAAAAGCTTTTCGGCGTCCTCGGCGCCGGGGTGCACGGCGGCGACGCCGATGCGCTCACCCGGCACCGCCAGGTCCTTGGAATGCGAGGTGATGTAGATGCTGTGCTGGTAAAAGCGGAAGACATGCGCCACCTCGACGCCGTCGAAGACGATGCGCTTGTACGGATCGTCGGAAATGAGGTACACGGTGCGGCCGCTTTTCCGGCCAAAATCCCTGAGCACCGCGCCCAGGCGCTCGAGCGATTCGTTGCCATACACCACGCCGGTGGGGTTGTTCGGCGAGTTGACGATCACCGCCTTGGTTTTCGGGGTCAGCGCCTTTTCCAGCTGCTCGAGGTCGAGGCTGAAATCCTCGCGGGTGGGCACGGGCACGGCGCGGCCGCCGTGGTTGTCGGCATAAAACAGGTACTCGACGAAGTACGGCGTGAAGATGATCACCTCGTCGCCGGGGTCGAGCAGGGCCTTCAGCACGATGTTGAGGCCGCCCGCTGCGCCGCAGGTCATCACCAGGTGGCTGGCCGCAAGCGTCAGCCCGCATTCCGGCGACAAGGCGCGTGCGACGGCCTCGCGCACCTCGGGCAGGCCGGCGTTCGGCATGTAGCGGTGACGGCCCGGCGTGGGGTCCTGGGCGGCGGCCTGAAGGGCGTCCTTCAGCTCTTTCGGCGGTTCGGCCACCGGGTTGCCGAGGGAGAGGTCGAACACGTTATCCTCGCCGAACTGCTGCTTCAGGCGCAGGCCCTCCTCGAACATTTTTCGTATCCACGAACTCTCTTCCATGAACCGGCTGACTTTGCTTGAAATCGCCATTGCATCCTCTTTCTTTTTGAAAAGCCAATCAATATCACAAAGCCCAAGTGCGTTCAATGGTATAACAGAATCACCTGATCTTCCGAATGGCGTTCGCGGGGCCGGAAAGTCTCCGGTTCCGCGAACCCAAAAATGGGTTGTCGGACTCCCGGCGGATGGGTTAATATCCCTCTTGGGAAGTTAAGGGCCGGGCATTCACGGCCGCAGGCTTTGCCGAGCGCTCCCGCGCCAAACCTGGCGCACCACCCACCATTTGAACCGATGAATTCCTTTTTAATTCGGCTGTACGACAAGACGGTGCTCGGCCACCCCTGGGTGTGCCTCGCGCTCGTTCTCATCACCTTCGGCTTCTTCACCAGCCAAACGCCCCAGTTCAAGCTGGACGCCTCGGCGGAATCGCTGGTGCTGGAGAACGACCAAGACCTCGCTTACTTCCGCGAAATCACCAAAATCTACGGCTCTTCCGACTTCGTCATCATCACCTTCACGCCGTTCGAGGACATCCTGTCCGAGGCGTCGCTCGCCTCGCTTGCTTCCCTGCGCGACGATCTTAAAAAGGTGCCGCGGGTGGAATCGGTGATCAGCATTTTGGACGTGCCCCTGCTCGACAGCCCCCGGGTCACGTTTTCCGATCTGGCGGAAAGCCAGCGCTCCCTGCTGACCCCCGGCGTCGACAAGGAACTGGCCAGGAAGGAATTCACCACCAGCCCGATCTACCGCGAATTGCTGGTCAGCCCCGACGCGCGCACCACCGCCATCCTCGTCAATTTCGAGCGCGATGAGACCTATTTCACCCTGCTCAACCGGCGAAACGCGCTGCGCGAAAAGGGCGACGCCCGAAGCGCCGCCGAGACCCTGGAATTTGACGACGTGCAAGCCAAATTCAAGAACTACCTCGCCGTCGCTCTCGACCGCCAGAGCCACGAGATCGAAACCATACGCCAGGTGATCGACAAGTACCGGCCGGTGGCCGACATGTTCCTGGGCGGCGTGCCGATGATCGTCTCCGACATGGTCACCTTCATCAACCACGACATCGCGGTGTTCGGCGCGGGGGTCGTCTTCTTCATGATCGTGGCGCTGTTTTTCTTCTTCCGGCGGGTTCGCTGGGTGGCCCTGCCGCTTTTCTGCTGCCTGACCTCGGCGCTCACCATGGTGGGGCTGCTCGGCTATCTCGACTGGCGGGTGACGGTGATCTCGTCGAACTTCATCTCCATCCTGCTCATCATCACCATGTCGATCATCATCCACCTGATCGTCCGCTACGGCGAACTTTTGGCCGAGAACCCCAACGAGCCGCAGCGCGCGCTCGTGCTCGACACGGTGCGCCACATGGTTCTGCCGTGTTTCTACACGGCGCTCACCACCATCGTCGCGTTCATTTCGCTCGTGGTGAGCAACATCCGCCCGGTGATCGATTTCGGCTGGATCATGACCATCGGCATTTCGGTGTCGTTCCTGTTTTGCTTCATCATCTTCCCCGCCGTTTTGGTGCTGCTGAAACCCGCGACCTCGGTTTCCGACCACGACGCGACCCGGGCGCTTACGCAGATGATCGCCTGGTTCACCCTGCATCACCGGCGGAAGGTGATGATCGCCTGCTCGCTGATTGCGGTGTTCTCCGCCGTCGGCATTTTCCGCCTGCAAGTGGACAACCGCTTCATCGATTATTTCAAGACCTCGACGGAAATCTACCAGGGCATGCGCGTCATCGACATGCAGCTCGGCGGCACGACGCCCCTCGACATCCTCATCGAGCCGGACAAGGCCTACTTCGAATACCTGGAAGAACTCAAGAACGCCCCGGCGGAGGAAGCCGGCGACCCCTTCGACGACCCCTTCGCCCAGAAGAAGCCGCCCGAGGAAGAGGAAAACTTCTGGTTCCACGTCGACCCGCTGCTCAAGGTGGAAAAAATTCACGACCGGCTGGAAGCGCTGCCGGAGATCGGCAAGGTGCTCTCCATCGCCACCATCACCAAGGTCATCCGCCACATCAACGAAGGCCGCATGCCCGACGATTACGACCTGGCGCTGATCCGCAAGCTTCTGCCCGACAACGTCAAGGAGACCTTCGTCCACCCCTACCTGTCGGGGGACGGCAACCAGATCCGCATTTCGACGCGCATCGTCGAGGCCGACCCGTCGCTCAACCGCGGCGCGCTCATCGAGCGCATCCGCGACATCCTGACAGGCGAGATGGGCATCGCGCCTGAGCGCATCCACTTCACCGGCATGGCGGTCCTCTATAACAACATGCTGCACAGCCTCTACACCTCGCAGATCCTCACCATCGGCGCGGTGTTCCTCGGCATCCTGCTGATGTTCGTGGTGCTGTTCCGCGGCGTGTTCATCGCCATTCTGGCGCTCATCCCCAACATGCTCGCCGCCGCGATGATCCTCGGCGTGATGGGGCTGGTCGGCATTCCGCTCGATATGATGACCATCACCATCGCCGCCATCACCATCGGCATCGCGGTGGACGACACCATCCACTACATCTACCGCTTCAAGGAAGAGTTCCCCATCCATCGAAGCTACCGCGCCTGCGTCGAAATCTGCCACAGCAGCATCGGCCGGGCGATCTACTACACCTCGATCACGGTGACGGTGGGCTTTTCCATCCTCTCCCTGTCGAACTTCATTCCCACCATTTATTTCGGCCTGCTCACCGGCCTCGCCATGGTGGTCGCCCTGCTCAACAACCTGACGCTGCTGCCCCTGCTCCTGCTCCTGTTCAAGCCCCTGGGCGCTGAAACCGCCCGCGACCTGGTGCCCGCCGAAGCCGAGACCTGAGCCAAAATATCGGCATAATCCGTTAAAATACAGCGGGTTATCCATTGTTGCAAAAGAGTGACGCACTTTCATTTGGAAATCTGCTAGGATAGGGTGAAAGCTTAGCTAGATTTACATTTAGATTCAATAAAGTGATTAACTCCCCCACTCGTTACTCACAACCTACTTTAAGGAAGGGAACTGTAATGATACGCCGCAATCCTATCCTGGTTCTGGTGTTCGCCATTTTCGGCTTGTTGCTGGGAGCCGCTCAGGCGATGGCTCAGGGCACGCCCAATTTCCGGGCGCTGAAAGGCACCGAGGCGAGCCAGTTCGTCCTTCCCGGAGACATGCAACTGGTTAGGAGTTTTCATCTCGACGCCTACAACCTCACCTACGAGCGTTTCCAGCAGTATTACGGCGACGCCAAGGTGCTGGGCGGCCAGCTCACCCTGTACTGGAACGACGCCGGCGAACTGGTGTCGGTGATCGGCGCGCATCACCCGAATATCCAGCCGAGGAATGCCGTCAGCCTGAGCAAAGCGGATGCCGAGCGCATCGCCCGTGGCGACATCGGTCAGGACGGCAGGCGCATCGTCGATCTCATGATCGACCCCGTAACCGGCCGGCACTTCTACCGGGTGGAAACCCGC
>QJWD01000129.1 GCA_003235465.1 Nitrospirota bacterium
GGTGGTGGGCTATTCCACCTCGCCGGACCTGGCGTCGAGTTTCGTATCGGTGGGGGTGTTGCACGCCCTCGGCCGGGAGCGCGAGGTGGAGGACGCCTATCGGTGGGCCGAAGGCCGGGAGGACGGCCCGAGGATCATCAGCCATTTCGATATCGGCATCTCGATCGCCCGCCACTTCACCCGGCCCGCCTAGGGGTTCACTTGTCCGCGAGACGCACCGCGGGGCCAGGGGTGATTTCGCTCGGCGGCGCCGGCAGGGGCTGCTGCTGGCATTTTCCTTCCTTCAGGCAGTGCGGCAGGGCGACGATGAAAAAAGCCCATCCCGCCCCCGGTAGCGCGAACAGCCCGGCGAGCGCCCAGGCCGCTTGGTTCGCCGTCAGGCCGGCCCCTTCCACGGCGTAACCCACCGCCCAGTTGCTGAGCCCCATGACCAGGGTCAGGAGACCCATTTCCATGCTGAAGACGCGGCCCAAGAAACGCGGGTCGGCCTCGAGGTGGATGAGGGCGGAACTGAACACCCAGATGATGGACCCGAACAGGCCGATGAGGGCCAGGCTGGCCGACGCGGCCACGAGGCCGGAGGAAGCGCCGAAGAGCCCGAGGGACACGCCGCCCAGGAAGAAACCGCCGGCGATGGCGATTTGCAGGGTGCGCGACGAATCGCCGAACCAGCGCCTGACGAGGATGGGCCCCATCGCCGCGCCGATGCCGCGGCAGGAGTACAGGATGCCGGTTCCCATGGACACCGCCTCCGGGCTTGCGAGCATCTGGTGGGCGTAGAGGGGGATGAGCGTCATGACCCCGCCCGCGATGGCGAGCCCGGTTTTGAGCAGGGTCAGCATCAGGATGCCCGGCCGCGTGAGGATGTAGCGCGCCCCGTCGATGAAATTGGCGAGCCCCGCCGGGCGGTCCTCCGGCTTCGTCGCCTTTTCCCCCGGCAGGCGGACGCGCAGGATGAACGCGGCGGAAACCAGGTAGGTTGAGGCGTCGAGCATGAACGCGGCCTGAATGCCGAATAGGCTCACCACCACGCCGCCCAAAGCGGCGCCCAACGCCAGCATCACCGACCAGGTCGCGCCGGAAAGCGCGTTGGCGGCCACGAGATCGCCCCGGCTGACCACCGAGGGCAGGATGGCGCTTCTCGCCGGTTCAAAAAATCCCGCGAGGGCGATTTCCACCGACGCCAGGGTGTACACGAGCCAGAGGTCGTCGGGGGAGGAGACGGTCAGAAAGCCGAGGACGACGGCGAAGCGCGCCACATCGCTTGCGATCATGACGCGCCGGCGGTCCACCCGGTCCACCACCACGCCGGCGATGGGGCTGACGAAGAAGATCGGCAGCAGTTTAGCCATCATCACCGTGCCGAGCGCGAGGCCGGAACCGCCCAGGCTCAGGATCAGGGTGAATATCGCGATGCTGTTCAGCCAGTCGCCCAGCTGCGATACGATCTGGCCGTACCACAGGTTGCGGAAGGAGCGGTTGCCCCTGAGCAGGGAAAAATATGTTCGAGTTTGCGGGCGGGGCATTCCTGTCCTAATGAATTTATGGTTAAATAGGGCCGCCGGGGGGCGAGGCTCTCTGGTTCGCGGTAGGCGGTTCGGGTGAGCCCCGGGCGAGGCAGGCGCCCCGTCCGGGAAACGGCTTCATCATAGTCTTCTCACGCCGGGCTCTGCAACCGCTTTTGGGCCTTGGGGGCATTTGCCGGACGCCCATTCAGCCGCTTGTTCGGGAATCCGGCGTTTCTGGCCTCGGGATCAGGTTATTCAAAGGAACGATTCATGTTGAACTCTTCGTCTGAAAACACGGAAGAATACCGGGACGTCAGGAAGGAAAAGCTTTACCGGCGGGTTTCCTTCTGGGTGTCGTTTGTTCTCGCCACGGCGGTGGTGGTCTGGTACGTTCAGGCCAACCCGCCGGACAGCCCCGAGGTGCGCAACATGCGCATCTTCTTCAAGGAGAACATCATGGAGGTGATGAAGTTCCTTGCCCTGCCGCGCGAGGAGAAGCCCGCATTCGCCGAAAAGAATAAACATCCTTTTTACAAGAACTACCTCAAGGCCTCGGAGGTGGAAAAACAGGAGATCAAGGCGCTGGTCCACATTTCCACCGATTACACGCCCTTCCAGTACTGGTTCAACATCGTTTTTTTATGGACCATTTTCTTCACCACCTTCTGGTTCATCGGCCTGATGACCGAGGGCGCCATCATTCTCGTCAGGCAATCCAACGCGAGGAAAAAATAACTCCGGCGCGCCGGGCCGGGGGCGGGCGCTTGAGGCGGCAAATGGCTGGGCGCGGATTTAACGGGGAGGCAGGATGGACAGCAACCAGATTCGTTTCGCGGTGTTCCTCGGCGTGTTTTCCCTGATGGTGGTCGCCGAGCATTTCCTGCCGCGCCATCCCCGCGTCGATTCCAAGCTGCGCCGTTTCGCCATCAACCTGTCGCTGACGAGCCTCAACATCCTTCTCATCCGGCTGGTGTTCGGTGCGGCGGCGGTGGGGGTGGCTCATTACGCCGGCGAGCGGGGCCTCGGGCTATTCAACCTGGTTGAACTTCCCGGCGCGGTGGAGATTCTGGCGGCGGTTGTCCTTCTCGATCTGATGATCTACCTGCAGCACGTGGTGGTGCATTACGTGCCGCTCTTCTGGTGGTTTCATATCGTGCATCATTCGGATCTGGATCTCGACGTGTCCTCCGGGCTCAGGTTTCACCCGGTGGAGATCCTGGGGTCGATGCTGTTCAAGGTGGGGCTGGTGCTCGCGCTCGGGCCGTCGCCCCTGGCGGTGGTGATTTTCGAAGCCGTGTTGAATGGCATGGCGATGTTCTCGCACTCCAACGTCCGCCTGCCGGACGCCCTCGACAGGGCGCTGCGCTACCTCATCGTCACGCCGGACATGCACAGGATTCACCATTCGGTGGAGAGGCGGGAGACCGATTCCAACTTCGGTTTCAACCTGTCGGTCTGGGACAGGCTGTTCAAAACCTACCTGGCCAATGCCAAAAAGGCGCAGCCCGAGATCGTCATCGGCGTGCCGCCGTTCCGCCGGCCGGAGGACGTCCGGTTTCTCAACCTGCTTCTCATGCCGGCGAAACGGGGCGGCGTGGCCCCCGGGCCAAGGGACGGGGCCTGAACCTTTGATTTGCCGCCGACCCATTTCCTGATAAAATAACGCCAATGTCATTTCGATATTACTTGATCACCACGGTGCTCGTTCTTTCGCTGACCGCGGCCATCAGCGTGTGGCGGGAGAAGCGCACCTGGAAGGAGATCCTGGTCGTCATGGCCCAGGTGGTCGCGGTGCTGGCGCTGATCGCGGCGCTGGTGATCGGCGGGGCGAAACTTCTGGCGGTGCTCGGCATCGCCCAATCGGGGTTCAACTTATGATCGCTCGGGGGATGGAATTCTCACCCTTCATGTTCGTCGTTCTTGCGCTGTCGTTCCTTGCGATCGCGTATTTCATGGGAATGATGCTGCATTCCGCCCTCATGTACGAGGACAAGGGCAATATGAAGCGGAACAGCCGCACGGCATGGGTCCTGTGCATGCTGGCGGGCCTCGGCATCACCGGCTGGATGTTCTATTACGGCTACTACGTCAATTTCGTCAGGTAAGCGGCGCCCGTGCGGGGCCGCTCAGGTGGACAGGATTTCGACAAGCCGGCTGCAGTCGTTCTTGTAGGTCAGGATTTCTTCCTTCTCTTCCGCGCTCAAATCGTCGGTCAGGGTTTCGTCGATCAGGTCGATGGCATCGTTCAACCCGCCGGCGACGATATCCAGATCGGATTCGCTGAGGGCGTAGAGGGAACTGTTTTGCTGCAGTTTCTCGAACACGCGCGTGTATTTCGACTTGTAGTCCTTGAGCGCGTCGCGGTTTTTATCGGACAGTTCGCCCCTAAGTTCGGTGTTCATGTCCGAGATGGAGTCGTTGAGCGCAAGCTTGATGGTTTCGATATCTTTTTCACTGATTGATGCTAATGACTTCATAACTTTCCTTCCTGAATATTACCCTGATGGTTCTGGCCGCGCTCCGGGTGGCTCCCGAAAGCCTCCCTGGCCCCTTCTTCTACTATAGCCTAAATTCATTGAAAACAAGCAAGGAAGTGTAAAAAAAATGCCCGCGCCGGGGCCGAGGGAAGGAGTGCAAGTGCCCGAAAATAAATGAGAAAACGGACAGTGTGAAATGGCCGGCCGGCCCGCCCTTAAGCGGGGCGGGCCGGCTTCGGCAGACCTCAGGACGCGATTTTTACGTCGATGCGTTTGTGCTTCGCCTGCTCTTTCTTCGGCAGCGTGATGGTGAGGATGCCCTTATCCAGGCGGGCGCTTACCTTGCCGGTGTCGATCTGCTCACCCAGGCGAAAGGCGCGCTCGAAGCCCGTTCTCCTGATTTCCCGCGCCAGGAAGACGGGCCCCTTCTCTTCCTGCTCCTCGGCCTTGGCCTCCACGACGCCTTTCAGCGTCAACATCCCGTCCTCCACTTCGACGTGGATCTGATCCTCCGCGAAACCGGGGACTTCGGCTCTCAGAATAAAATCGGCGTTGTTTTCGATGATGTCGACGCGCGGAAGCTGGCGCGAACCCTCTGAGGCAAACACCCCCTCCCAGGGCAGGGTTTCGGCGTCGAAAAACGGGTCGAACGATTTGAACGGATTATACGTTACGAGACTCATGGTGGCCCTCCTGTGGTGTGTGTTGATGTGGTCGTGTCGATGCAAGCTTGAATCATCCTGTGCTGGTAAAACCATGAAATCGGCCTGGGCCGCTGTCAAGGCGGGGCGAAAAAAATCTTCTCAGGCGCGCGCTCTTGCCGGGAATCGTCCGCCGGCGCGGGGTGGGGATGCTGACCGATCAGACTCCTGAGCTTGCGTTTGGCCTGGGCGAGTCGGAGCAGATTCGGTGCATCCACGTGGAGCATTCTGATGGTCGCTCGGAGGTGATTCCCGGACCCGCCAAAAACCAAACTCTCATCCTGCGTGATATCACAATCAAACCTGGAGTTGGCGGGACGCTAAATACAAACTGTCCATGAGGGATAGCTCCTTTACCCAAAAATATAAAGGGCTTACAGCCTAAGCTGTAAGCCCTTTTGTATTTGATGGGCCCACCAGGACTCGAACCTGGGACCGACCGGTTATGAGCCGGGGGCTCTAACCAACTGAGCT
>QJWD01000056.1 GCA_003235465.1 Nitrospirota bacterium
GTAGCTTTTTTCTTAGTCGCTTTTTTCTTCGTTACTTTTTTCTTTGCTGCTTTTTTCTTCGTTGCTTTTTTCTTTGCCGCTTTTTTCTTGGTTGCCATCAAGATCTCCTTCGTTGCTCTCTCAATCCTCCCTTCGCAATTATTCGTTTCAACGCCCAAATAATATTGTTACATTATTTTATGCCATAAGCGATTATTGTCAAGAATAATATTGGAAAGTTGGCGCGCGAAGGAGAGTGAGCAACAACCGCGCGCGTAAGAAAAACAGGTGAACGAAAAAGCGGGCGCGCCAAAAAAGGAAAAGGATAGCCAAGGCGTTGCCACCCGGCGCATTGTTCTTCTTAACTTCAGGTCAACGTCGATGCAAGCCGCGCCGCTCAAGTTGCAACGGAGCTTAAGGAGCCATGACATCCCCATTTAAACCCGTGACCGTGCCCGCGCTGGCCGCGCACGATGCCCTGGTTCATGGCTCGAGCCCGAGGCGCATCGCGGTCGCCGGAGGGCGAAGCCAGGTTCTGGACTTTGGCGGCGCAGCGGGGCGGGACCATTGGAACGATAACGTGAGCGCTTATTTCAGCGCGCTTGGAATCGCCGAGACACGCGTGTTCGGCGTGCGCCAGGTGCACGGCGACACGGTGCATGTTCTAAAGTCGCCCGCGTCTTCCCGGCCGGGCGCCGGCCGGGTTTTAGCCGACGCCATCATCACCCACCTGACGGAACTGCCCATTGCCGTCCTTACCGCCGATTGCATTCCTCTGGTTCTTTACGATCCTCGCCGCCATGTGGCGGGGGTGGTGCATGCCGGCCGCCTGGGGACGGCGCTCAGTATCCTTTCGAAGAGCGTTCTCGCGCTTAAAGAGCATTACGGTTCGCGGCCGGAGGACCTGGTGGTGGGCATGGGGCCGGGCATTTGCGGCGCCTGTTATGAAGTCGACAGCGCCTCCGTCGAGCCCTTTCGCCGGAACTACGAGGGCTGGCGGCAATGGGCCACCGCGCGGGAGGATGGAAAATTCCTGCTCGATCTTTTCGCCGCCAACCGGGAAGACGCCGAGCGGGCGGGGGTGCCCTCCGGGCAAATTCACGCCACCGGCCTCTGCACATCCTGTCAGAACGACTGGTTCTTTTCCTACCGCAAGGAAGGCGCGCGCGGACGGATGATGACCCTCGCCATGCTCGCAAGCCGGCCGGCAAAAGCGCCCTAATGGAGGAACGGTTCAAGCCGTTATTACGGCTTGAACGGAACTCCGCTCCTGCTTATAATGGCTTCGTTTCCAATGTCCCCAACCCACTTGTAACCGGCCAGGCCGCCCCATCGGGCGGGCCGCATTGCATTGCTTGCCCCTGCCGGGCGGGCCATCTCCCAACGCATGGATAGCAAGAACCAGGATACCCGGCCCATGAACACGCTCATTGAATTCGCGCCTTTTCCGCTCGAGTGGATCGACAGCAACCCGCGCGCGGTGGAGGACGCCCTGGGAAAAATGTCTATTGAAGACCAGGCCCGCCTGGTCGACAGCCTCTCCGGCAAACAGCAGCGCGATCTTTTGACCCTGTCTCCCCAGGCGGTGCAGGTGCTCAACGCGCTGCCTCCCGAGTCGGTCTATTACATGATCAAGGACTGGGGCGAGGAGGACGCGCTCATTCTCCTGGAACATGTCTCGCCGGAGCAGATGCAGTACGTGTTTGACATCGAATGGTGGCGGGGCGACCGGTTTCGTCCCGACCAGGCCCTCCACTGGCTCAGGCTCATCGACGGCCTGGAGACGTCGCCGCTTCTCGACTGGTTCCAGAGCGAGGATTTTGACGAGAAGGTGATGCTGCTTCAGGCTTTGATCAAGGTATACAAGCGCGACGAGCTCACCGATATACCGGAGAACGTGGAGGGCCTGGAGCATTTCTCTCCCGATGGCGTTTACGATATCTACTTCAAGGTGGAAGAACCGGGGGCGATCCACCGGCTGCTCGTCACCCTCAGGGCGGAAGATGAGAACCTGTTTTTCTCGTTGATGGAAGCGGTGATCTGGTACCCACTCACGCCGACGGTGGAAAACGCCTACCGCTGGCACGCGGTGCGTCTGGCCGAGCGCGGCATCCCCGAGTTCGACGAAGCCTTCACTATTTACAGCAATCTCGATGCCGACTGGCTCAAGGACGAATCGCTCGCGCCAGTGGCGGAAGCGGACGAGTCACCCGGGCCGGGTTACGTGCTCCAGCAGATCGACCCGGGTTCTTTTTTCAGCCGCGCGCTCAACCTGGTTGCAAGCGAGGAGCGCAGAAACGCCCTCAGATGGGAAATTCTTGCCCTGGCCAACAAGGTCCTGGTGGCCGACAGGATGGACGCGACGGATTTCGGCCAGAGGAAAAAGGCGATGGAAAAGGTGGGCGGCTACGTCAACATCGGCCTTGAGCTCGGTTCATCCGGCGATGCCGGGCGCGGCCGCCGCCTGCTCGAACGCACTTGGGCGCGCTTTCTGTTTCAGGCGGGCCACACGCGCCTCAAGGAGCTGAGGTGGAAGGCGCAGAAATTCATTCGCGATCATGGAAGCCTCCTGGGCGGCCTCATCCCCACGGGCGATAAGGAGCAGCTCGGCCGCCTGTTGCTCCGTTTTCCCCAAATCGCCGGGGAGGAGAGCGAAACCTGGAGGGATTTCACCAGCCTGGACGATGTTCTCCGGATGGAGAAGTTCCTCGACCGGGGGGTGTTTTTCTCGCGCTTCGCCCGGCAGGCGCTCGGCCTCACGCCGGAAACGCTTGAGTCCTTTCTTGCCCAGTGCGCGGTTCCCACCCGCGATGATGCCGACCTCCTGGTGTGGACGACCACGGCGCTCGCGCGCTTCACGATGTTCAGGGAGGTTTCGGCGGTGCCGCTCATCGAAGCGGCGGCGAAGAACTTCCTGCAGGTGGTTTTCGTGCAGCCCATCCACGCAGGAGACGCCAAGGCCTGCCATGAGGAGATGGTGCAGGCGTTTCACAACCGGCTTCTGGAATCGCCCATGGCCTGGACCGATGACGACCGCGTGTTTCTGGCCGAACTCCTGGCGCAGGCGGTGGAAAACCTCGAGCGCCAGTATGGCCGGCTCGATCCGAAGCGCCCCATCGACTGGCAGTACACGCACGGCCTCGCCGTCATCAAGTAGTCACACGCCATTGAATATTTTACCCTTCCCCTTGCAGAAGGCGCGGGCGGGCGGGCAATATCCGGGCGCGTGCGGTTTGCTGTTTAAAATGATGGCAAAAAATAGTACTATTTGCGGTCTCAAACCTGAATTCTTCGCACGCGGGTTTTGCCGCGCGCTGGCCTACACGACAGAGGAAATTCATGAACGAAACTGTGCATAAGAACGACCCGGAGAAACGGCCGGCCGTCAGCCCGAACGCCGCCGGCAATCAGGAGCCCGGTCTTTTGGATACGGTGGGTTCCTTTCCCGTATGGCTTCTCAAGATCATCCAGTTTTTCACCCCCGAGAGCCTGATCACGAAAACGCCTCCCCCGAAGAAGAAAATTCGCTACTGAATAAATGAAATCCGTAGAGAGAGCCTTAATCAGCGTATCGGATAAAACCGGTGTCGTCGAGTTCGCCAGCGCCCTCAAGGCCCTGGGGGTGGAGATATTGTCCACCGGCGGCACCGCGCGCCTGCTCGAGGAGAACGGCGTGGCCGTCCGTGCGGTTTCCGATTACACGGGCTTCCCCGAGATGATGGATGGCCGGATCAAGACCCTGCACCCCCGCGTGCACGGCGGCATCCTCGGCCGCCGGGACAAGGAAGCGCACATGCAGGCGATGGCCGGGCACGGCATCGAGCCCATCGACCTGGTGGCCATCAACCTGTACCCGTTCGAGGCCACCGTCTCCCGGGAAGGCGTCAGCGAGGAAGAGGCGATCGAAAACATCGACATCGGCGGGCCGGCCATGGTGCGCTCCGCCGCCAAGAACTTCCGCGACGTGCTGGTGGTGGTGAGCCCGGCGGATTATGCCCGCGTGCTCGAGGAAATGAAAGGCGGCCAGGTGTCCCTCGCCACGCGCCGCCGCCTGAGCCGCGACGCCTACGCCCACACCGCGCGTTACGATGCGCTCATCGCCGAATACCTCACCGGCGTCTGCGGCGAGGGCGAGCGGTTTCCCGATCTGTTTCATCCGCCTTTTGAAAAAGTGCAGGACCTGCGCTATGGCGAGAACCCGCATCAGCAGGCGGCGCTCTACAGGCAGGCCAGGCCCGGCGCGGGGGACATCGTCTCCGCCCGCCAGCTTCAGGGCAAGGAACTCTCGTTCAACAATATCATCGACCTGAACGCGGCCTGGGAACTGGTGCGCGAATTCTCCGAAACCGCCGCGGTGGTCATCAAGCACACCAACCCGAGCGGGGTGGCGCTTAACGAGAAGCAGCAGGAAGCCTTCGTGCGCGCGCGGGATACCGACCCGGTGTCGGCGTTCGGCGGCATCCTCGGCTTCAACCGCACGGTCGAGGCCGATACCGCCCGCGAAATCCTCAAGAATTTCGTCGAGGCGGTGGTTGCGCCCGGTTACGACGACGAAGCGCTGAAGCTGTTCGGCGAAAAGAAAAACATCCGCCTCATGGTCATGCCGGAGGCGGGCCCGGCGCCGAAAAGCCTGGATCTCAAGCGGATTGGCGGCGGCCTCCTGGTGCAAAACGCGGACACCGTCACCCTGAACCGGGACAGCCTGAAGACCGTCACCCGAAAAGCGCCGGAGGCTGAACAACTGAGCGACCTGGAGTTCGCCTGGATCGTCGCCAAGCACGTCAAGTCCAACGCCATCGTTTATGCGCGCGGCCTGAAAACCCTGGGCGTCGGCGCGGGGCAGATGAGCCGGGTGGATTCGGCGCGGCTGGCGGTTGAAAAGGCGCGCGAACCCCTCACCGGCTGCGTCATGGCGTCGGACGCGTTCTTTCCATTTCGCGATTCGGTGGACGCCGCGGCCAAGAGCGGGGTTTCGGCCATCATTCAACCGGGCGGGTCGATTCGCGATGAAGAAGTGATCGGCGCCGCCGACGAGCACGGCATGGCCATGGTGTTCACCGGCATACGCCATTTCAAGCACTGATCCAGCTGGCACCTCCCGCTTTTTCTCCTCCTTCCGTCCGGTGCCCTGGAAAAGGAGTCTCTCTTGTCCAGGAAGCTTCTTTATTCTG
>QJWD01000166.1 GCA_003235465.1 Nitrospirota bacterium
CCCCCGGCAAGGGCGCGCCGCTGCTCGACGAGGCGCGGGCGCTCGGTGAGGACCTCACCGCCTTTCTCTCCACCTCGCCCTACATGGCGCTGGCGCTCAAGGAGAAGGCTCAGGTTCCCTACTGGGATTTTGACGAAAATCACGGTGGATCTTGATCTTTCGTTCTCCGAAGTTTTCGTTTAAAATGCCTTGTCGTTTCGCG
Source organism: Nitrospirota bacterium (assembly GCA_003235465.1). Next base: position 203 of record QJWD01000166.1, read on the forward strand.
TCGCCGATGGGCTTGGGCATGCCTGCGGCTCACGTTCTACATTTTTCATTGGGGGAGACAGCCAGATGAAACATTTTCTCGTCATCGGCGGCACCGGCGTCATGGGCACCGCCGCCATCCAGGCCCTGCGCACGCACTATGGGAAGGATGCCTTCATCCTCGCCAACTGGTTCGGCAAGGAAGAGCCCGGTTTCAAGATTGAAGGGGCGGATGAAACCCTGTTCGGCGACATCACCTCCGAGGACTGCCTGAAGGCCATCAAGGCGGTCAACGGCGGCCAATACGACGGCCTGTTCTACGCCACCGCCCTGGGCGACGTGGGCATTCCCATCAAGAACGCCAGCGAAGAGCAGATTGCCAAATCCAACCGCCTGTCGTTCGACCCCATTCCCATGCTGGAAAACAGCCTCAAGGTGGACCTCATCGTCGCCTATTCGACGTTTTACGTGATCCGCCACCAGCTCGCCACCTACGGCGCCATGGGTTACTCCAAGGAAGCCATCGAGCGCTGGACGGTGCATCCGGGCAAAGCCCGCCACGCCTGCATCCGCGCCGGGCTGTTCGAATCGCCCTCGTCGAGGGGCATCAAGCTGCTCCTACGCAAGGTGGCCAAGAACCCGGAGAACCTCAGCGACCCGCTGCTCCGCTCATATTTCGAGAACGTGCCGTCGAGCGAGGGCATCAAGCGCTTCGAGGAAGGCATCTTCCAGGAAGAAAAGGACACCTACGGCGACGCCCGCACCACCCAGGAGGATTTGTACCAGGCGCACCTGGAACTTTTCCGCTCCGAGAGCCCGCTGTTCATCAACGTCTGCGGCAAGCGCATCTGGCACACCGACCAGCCCCTCTTGCTCAAGGATTACCTCTGAAATTCCCCCGGTTAAGCGCCCTTAAGGGGAATCCAACCTGGGCCCTGTATTTTAGTAACAAATTGATTTATAATGTCTTGCCGTAACACCGTGAGCGCGGGCCAAGTCCCGCGCGCGGCCATCATGCCCACATAAGAGGTTTTGCGCCATGCTCAAATCGTCACTCGAACATGTCCCCTATTCCGCCGACCCCTCACTCAACGAGGTCCTGAAAGGCGTGGTCAAGGACGTCAAGGAACACGCCGACCGGCTGATGTCGCAAATCCGCGAACTCTCCAGCATCGGCCAGTCGCTTTCCGGCGTCTACGACCTCGACGATTTGCTCGAAAAGATCGTCGACAACGCCCGCGCCTTCACCCACGCCGACGCCGGCACACTATACATTAAAGAAAACGAGTGGCTGCGCTTCTCCATATTCCAGAACGACAGCCTCGGCATTCGCTTGGGCGGAAAGACCGGCGGCAGGATTCCCTACCCGCCCATCGCCCTCGACAAGAGCAACGTCTCGGCGTTCGTGGCGATGAACGGCACCTCGGTGAACATCCCCGACGTCTACGACGCGGCGCTCTACGATTTCACCGGACCGAAAAAATTCGACCGCGCCACCGGCTACCGCTCCCGCTCGATGCTGGTGGTGCTGCTCAAGAACCACGAGGACGACATCATCGGCGTGCTGCAGCTGCTCAACGCGCGCGACAAGCGCACCGGCAAGGCGGTGCCGTTTTCCAAGGACTGCGAGAACCTGACCCAGTCCCTCGCTTCGCAGGCCGCCGTCGCCATCAGCAACGTCAAGCTGATCACCGACATGGAAAACCTGTTCGAGGCCTTCGTCAAGGTGATGGCGACGGCCATCGACGAAAAGTCCCCCGCCACGGGCGGCCACATCCGCCGGGTGGCGCACCTCACCCTGACCATGGCGGAAGCCATCCATAATCAGGAAAGCGGCCCGTTCAAGCACATCCACTTCAACGAGGACCAGATGCACGAGCTGCGCATCGCCTCGTGGATGCACGACATCGGCAAGGTGACCACGCCGGTGGAAATCATTGAAAAATCGAAAAAGCTGGAGACCATCTTCGACCGCATCGAACACGTGGGCCTGCGCCTCGAGTACCTGGTCGAGAAAACCAGGAGCAAGGGCCTGAAAAAGCAGGTCGAGGCCCTGAAGGCGGGCAAGGGCGCGGGCGAGCTTGCGCACATCGAGGAAGAAACCCGCCAGCAGGTCAGGCGGCTGCGCGAAATACGCGATTTTCTAACCGCTTGCAATGAACCCGAGGAAGCCCTGGACGACGAACGCATCGAGCGGCTCACCGCCATCGCCAAAACCACCTATGTGGACGAGGCGGGCGAGCGGCAGCCCCTCATCACCCCGGACGAGTTGGAGAACCTCTCCATCCGCAAGGGCAGCATCACCGAGGCGGAGCGAAAAATCATGAAAGAGCACGCCTATATGACGCTCAAGATGCTGAGCCAGATCCCCTTCACCAAGAAATTCCGCAACATCCCGCACTTCGCCGGGGCCCACCACGAGTGCCTGGACGGCACCGGCTACCCGCTCGGCCTGAAGGGGGACGAAATTCCCTTCGAGGGCAAGCTGATGGCGGTGACGGACATCGCCGAAGCCCTGACCTCGGCCGACCGCCCCTACAAGAAGGCCATGCCCCTCGATGAAGTCTACCGAGTGCTTCGCTCGCTCGCCGACAAGGGCAAGCTCGACCGCGACCTGGTCGAACTGTTCATCACGGAAGATGTTTACGGCTTGTATAAAAGAAAGTATGAAAGCGAAAGGCCCGAGGGCGCCGAGCTGGGCCCGGCCATCGGCTAAAAAAGACGCGACCGCCCGAAGACGGCCGTTACAAAAGGCGGAAATTGCTCTATCCTTGTAAGACTCCGGCTACGAAACACCTTGAAAAACGCGGTTACTTTTTCTTAGGCCGGTAGGGGCCGGTGCGCATGTAGTTGTCGTTCATCTTCATGTGCTCGTCGATCTCGACATCCGCGCCCTTGTTGTTCTTGGGATCGACGGTGAGCTGGTCGAGCTGTTTGAACGCTTCATCCTTTATTTTGCCGGACAGGAGTTTCGTCCTGTTCGTGCGCGCCCGGGCCGTTTTTCCCTTTTTCAGGGACTCCCGGTATTTTCGTTTATCGTCGTGAGAGATATTGAGAATCATAGGGCCTCATCTAAAATTACGGGTTGCACCGATTGCCGCCCCATCATGTTAGCAGAATTCCATGCCCATTGATGAAATAAAAAGACTGCTGGAAATGAGCGATCTGGAGGCGGCTCCGGGAATCAACGCCCTCGACCCCTTCGAGGTCGCCCGCCGGCTCTACGAGCTTTCGCCCGAGGACAAGGTTCGCATCTTCGGCCTGCTGGAAAACGATGAAAAACGCCAGGTTCTCCTGTACGAAACCGACCAGGAAAGCCGAATGGAGATCCAGGAGGCGCAACCCCCGGAGGCCCTCGCCCGCCTGCTGGACGAGATGCCGGAAGACGAGGCCGCGGACATCCTGCAGGAACACAGCGAGGAGGTGCGCGAGGAAATCCTCGATAAGATGGAGCCCGAGGACGCGGGCACCATCAAGGACCTCATCACCTACGAGGAGGAAACCGCGGGCGGCCTGATGAACCCGCGCTTCAACGAAGTGCGCGGCAACCCGACGGCGGCGGACATCCTGATGAGCCTGAAACGCGACACCAGCCAGGACATCCCGCCCTATTTCTACCTGGTCGACGACCAACGCCGCCTGAAGGGCTATTTCAAGCTGCGCGACCTTTTGAATGTGCCGGCGCAGGCAAGAGCGCGGGATTTCGCATACCCCGAAACCCCGAAGGTGCTGCTCGGCGAAACCTGCGAAAAAGTCGCCAGTTTGATGGACAACGAACAGCTTTCGACCATCCCGGTGGTGGACGAAAACGACGTCATGCACGGCATCATCACCTTCGACGACGTCATTCGAACCATGCAGGACATCGCCAGCGAAGATATCTTCACCATGGTCGGCACCGCCAAGGTGGACCCCTTCGCCAGAAGCATCGGCCGGAAAATCAGCGCCCGCGCCCCGTGGCTGTTCACCACCTTTTTAGGCGGCCTGGCCAGCGCCTTCATCATCGACGCCTTCCACGGCGCGCTGGTGGAGTTTGCCACCATCGTCCTGTTCATCCCCTTCGTCATCGGGCTTGCGGGGAATGTGGGCATTCAGGGGGCCACCGTCATCGTGCGCGGCCTCGCCACCGGCGACATTCAGAGCGACAACCTGCACACGGTGGTGCGGAGCGAGCTGCTTGTGGGGTTGGCCAACGGCCTGATATTCTCGGTGTTATGCGGCGGTTTCGTGTGGCTGGTGGCGGCGCCCTTCCTCGAGGCCGGCCCCTTGCTCGGCCTCACCGTCGCCAGCGGCATCTTCCTCGCGGTGGCCCTGGCAAGCGGCATCGGCTCCCTCACGCCCATGCTGTTCATTCGCCTGGGCATCGACCCGGCCATCAGCACCGGCCCCTTCGTCACCGTCATCAACGACATCACCGGCGTCGCCGTGTACCTGACCACGGCGTGGATCTACTTCACGTTTTTATAAGGGTTCGGCCGTCAACCGGCTTCCCCGTCCAGCTCCACTTCGATGAGCGGGGTGTCCACCTCGACGTACTCCCCCTCGCTCACGTAGAATTCCTTGACCACCCCCTCCACCTCCGAGAGCAGGGTGAAATACCCCTCGGCGATGATTTCAGCCACGGCGGTGCCCTTGGTCACCTTGTCGCCCTGGCCGACGAGGTATTTGTCGATCTTCCCCGACGTCATGGTCGGGTACATGGCCGACATGAGAATGTAATCCTCCATATTGAAACATGCCTCCTGAAACAGGATATGAGTGGACGGCACGCCGCCACCTTATTCCTTAATATAAAAACGCCGCCTCGCCCCGCTCCGCTCCCGCCTGGGTTATAATGAAATAAATATCGATCACCCCAGACGGCCCATCCTCCACTCTTTCGGGTCGAAAACGAGGCGCATGAACAAACTGACCCTGAGAACCGGAGACGTTCTATTTGAACCGCTCTCCCGAA
>QJWD01000198.1 GCA_003235465.1 Nitrospirota bacterium
AGCGCAAGCATCGCCTGCCCTTGGGGCGAGAACGTTTCGCGCGTGGCATAGAGCATGAAACAGGTGAGCAGGATGGCCGGCAGCACCGAAGCCAGGCGCGCGCTCGTTTCGCTCACCCCGCCGCCGGTGGCCCGGCTGGTGAGGGCGATCAGCCAGTTGTAGGCGGGAGGCTTGGTGATGTAGATTTCACCGCCGAGGCGCGGCACGATGTAGTCGCCGCTTTCCATCATGGCGCGGGCGATCACCGCGCGCTTGGGCTCCTCGTAGATGAGCGGCGTGCGGCCGAGGTTGGGCAGGAACAGGACGGCCGCGATGGCCGCCGAAATAAGCGCGAGCGCCAGCGCGGATGATGTTCGCCCCCCTGTGGATTGCCAGTCGGTCATCGCGGTTAAACGCTGTCAGCGCCGGGTGGCGCGGCCGGTTCCAGGGCGTGGCAGGCGGCGTAGGAATCCTTGCCGCCGGTGTGGCCGGGGTAGACCGACCGGCATTTTCGCCTGAGCGGCGACGCCTCCGGCTCGCCCAGGTAGATCGGGCAGCGCGGGTGAAAATGGCAGCCCGGCGGCGGGTTGAGCGGCGAGGGCACATCCCCCACCAGGGTGCGGAAAGGCTTTCTCTCGCCGAGGTCCGGCACCGCCTCGAGCAGCGAGCGCGTGTAAGGGTGACGCGGGTTGTTGAACAGCTCCTCCACCGGCGCGTATTCCACCACCCGCCCGAGGTACATGATGGCCACGCGGTCAGCCATGTAGCGCACCACGCTGAGATTGTGGCTGATGAACAGGTACGAAAGCGTGTGGCGCGATTGCAGCTCCCTCAGCAGGTTCAGTACCTGCGCCTGCACCGAAACATCGAGCGCGCTGGTCGGCTCGTCGAGCACCATGAACTGCGGTTCCATGATCAGCGCGCGGGCGATGGCCACCCGCTGGCGCTGGCCGCCTGAAAACTCGTGCGGGTAGCGGTTCGTCACCGCCGGGTCGAGGCCCACTTCCTTGAGCACCGCGCGGATTTTGGCAAGCCGCGTGGCTTCGTCCATATCCGGGTGGTGCACGCTCAGGCCCTCGCCGACGATGTCCTCGATGGTCATGCGCGGAGACAGCGACCCGAAGGGGTCCTGAAAGACGATCTGCATTTCCTCGCGTAGCGCCTTCAAGTCGCTTCCCTTTAGCGCCATGATGTCCTGACCCTGAAACCGCACCACGCCCTTCGCCTCGCGGTTCAGCCGCAGGATGGATTCGCCGAAGGTGGTTTTGCCGCAGCCGGATTCGCCCACCAGCGCCACCGTGGAGCCCTGCTCGATGGTGAGGTCCACCTCGTCGAGGGCTTTGACGTATGCCGCCACGCGCCGAAAGACGCCACGGTGGATCGGGAAATGCGTTTTCATGCCGCAAACTTCGATCAGCGTGCCGCCGCCCCTGGGCCTCGGCGGCGCGGCGACGCGGGCGCGGTCGTCATCCAGTTTTTCGTATTGGCCGTGGTCGAACAGGTGGCAGGCCACGCGGTGACCGGGCCTAAGGCTGTGGGCCGGGCTGTCCTCGCGGTGGCAGACGTCCATGACGAACTGGCAGCGGTCGGCGAACAGGCAGCCCGCGCCGTACTCCGTCGCCGAGGGGACGATGCCGGGAATGGTGTTCAGGGTGTAGGGCGTGTCCTCCGGCGTCGGGATCGAGTCGAACAGGCGGCGGGTGTAGGGGTGCGACATGTCGCGGAAGATCTGCTCGCGCGTGCCTTGTTCGGCGATGCGCCCGGCGTACATGATGCAAACCGAATCGGCCATCTGGTTGACGATGCCCATGTCGTGGGTGATGAGCAGGATGCTGGTGCCGGTCTTCTCCTTGAGGTCCGCCATCAGGCCGAGCACCTGCGCCTGGATGGTCACGTCGAGGGCGGTGGTGGGCTCGTCGGCGATGAGCAGCCGGGGCCGGCAGGCGAGCGCCATGGCAATCATCACGCGCTGCTTCATTCCGCCTGACAGCTGGTGCGGGTAATCGTCGATGCGCTTGTCCGCCTCGGGGATGCCCACCTGGTCGAGCAGTTCGATGGCGCGCTTTCGTGCCGGGCCCTTTTCCAGCTTCTGGTGCAGGCGGAGCGGCTCCTTCACCTGGTTGCCGATGCGGTAGAGCGGGTTGAGCGACGACATTGGCTCCTGAAAGATCATCGCCATGGTGTTGCCGCGCAGGGCGCACATCGCCTCACGGTCGAGAGCGAGGAGGTCCCGCCCTTCGAACAGGATTCGGCCTGTCGGGTGAAACCCGTTGTCGGCGATCAGGCGCATGATGGAGATGGCGGTCTGGGTTTTGCCGCAGCCCGACTCGCCGACCATGGCGAGGGTCTGGCCCTGGTCGAGGCTGAACGAGATGCCGTCCACCGCGCGCGCCACCTTGTCGTGGCCGACGCGGAAATGGGTGGAGAGGTTGTCCACTTCAAGCAGCATGGCGCGCCTCCCTGAGGCTTGACATCAGGCGGCCCTCCTCGGGTCGAAGGCGTTTCGGATGCCTTCGCCGACGAAGGTGAGCAGGGTGAGCGCACCGGTGAGCATGGCGAAGGTGGGTAAAAGAATCCACAGCGCCTGCAGGTTGTTCTTGCCCTGGGCGAGCAGCTCGCCGATGCTTGGGGCGGGGCTCGGCACGCCGAGGTTCAGGTAATCGAGGCTGACCAAGGACAGGATGCCCGCCGTCACCTCGAACGGAAAAAACGTGACCACGGGGGTGAGGGCGTTGGGCAGGATGTGCCGGCGCATGATGCCGAAATTGGACACGCCCATGGCGCGCGCCGCCTTGACGAACTCGAGATTGCGGATCTTGAGAAACTCGGCGCGGATGTAGGCGGCGATGCCCATCCAGGCGGTGAGGTTAAGGATCAGGAACAGGATCAGCGCCGAGGGCGTGAGGAAGGCGCTCAGGATGATGAGGATGTAGAGCCTCGGCATGGAACCCCAGATTTCGGTGAAGCGCTGGCCGAGCAGGTCCACCCAGCCGCCGAAAAACCCCTGCGTGCCGCCGATCAGGCAGCCGAGCAGGGTGCCGGTGATGGCGAGGGAGATGCCGAAGATCATCGAGATCCTGAACCCGTACACCAGCCGCGCGAGGACGTCGCGGCCGCGGTCGTCGGTGCCGAGGTAGTGGCCGTCGGCGAGCGACGATGCGAGGCGGGTTGTGCCGTCGGGAGCCAGGCGCTCATAGGGCGCGGCGAGGACGGTGCGGCCGCTTTTCGACTGCGTCGGGATGTACTTGTAATCGTAGCGCACGAGGGGCCACAGCGCCCAGGCCTCGCGCGCGGCTTGGGCCTTGGCCGGGGCGGGCGGAGCGGCGGCGGGCGCGACGTCGTCGAAATCCTCAAGTTCGAGCACGAATCCGGCCCGGGCCGGGGGCGTATCGTCTTTAACCGCCTCGTCCTCGAAATCGCCCAGGCCGAGGGTAAAAGCGGAATCCGGTGCTATGGGCGCGCTGCCCGCGTCTTCAAAATCGTCGAGACCGAGGGGAAAATCATTTTCTTTTGACGCGGCGGTTTCGGCCATGCCGGTGGCGCTGGGGTTGCTCGCGTCGCCGCCGGTCAGGAGCCGCCAGAACGCCGCCGATTTGTAATCCGGCTCGCTCGGCAGCTGGCCGCCGAAATCCCTCTCGCTGTAGGTGAACAGCACGGGAAAATACGGCCGCCCGTCCACCACCAGGAGTACCGGCCTGACGTTGCAGATCCACTCCGCCGGCAGCGTCACGAGGAACAGCGCCAGGAGGACGAGGAAGCTCCGCCACGCGCGCTTGTCGCGGTGGAATTTGGCGAGCTTGGCTTTCGTGTCCTTGCCCAGTTTTATCATCCCTGTGATTCCTCGAACGAAATGCGGCGGTCGATCAGGACGTAGGTGATGTCGGTGAGCAATTGCCCGATGAGCGCCATCAGGGAAAAGATGAACAGGCTGCCGAGGACGATGGGGTAATCGCGCTGGATGACCGCCTGGTACGATAGCAGCCCGAGGCCGTCCAGGCTGAAGATCTGCTCGAGCAGCAGGCTGCCGGTGAAAAACATCGCCAGGAAGCCGATGGGAAACCCGGTGACGAGGGGGATCAGCGAATTCTTCAGCACGTGCTTGAACAGCACCGTGCGCTCGGAAAGGCCGCGGGCGCGCGCGGCGAGAACGTATTGCTTCTCCATTTCCTCGAGCAGGGCGTTCTTGGTCAAAAGCGTGAGGGTGGCGAAGCCGCCGAGCACGTAACAAAACAGGGGGGCGGCCAAGTGGTGCAGGTAGTCGGTGAATTTTTTCCAGAACGACCAGTCCTCGTAGCCCGGCGTGCCCGAGGAGGTCAGCCCGGAAAGCGGGATCAGGTGGGCGACGGCGCCGTCGCCCGGGCCGAGGAGCACGATCAGGAAAATCGCCAGCACGAAGCCGGGCACGCTGTAGCCGACGAGGACGATGAGGCTGGTCAGCGTGTCGAAGCGCGTGCCGTGGCGCACCGCCTTGGCGATGCCGAGCACGATGCAGACCAGGTAGGTCATGAAAAAACTGGTGACGCCAAGCGACGCCGACACAGGCAGTTTTTCGACGATCAGTTCGATCACGGATTTGTTGCGGTAGAACGAATCGCCGAATTTGAACACCAGGAATCCTTCCCAGTGATCGCGGTTGAAGAAATTGGCTGCCAGCGGCTGGCCGTTGTCCGGCGGCGTATACCAGATGAGCGTGCGCAGGTAACGCTCGTGGAGCGGCCTGTCGAGGTGGTAGATTTTCCTAAGCTCCTCCATCTGCTTTGGGTCGAGGTCCTCGGGCTTTTGCCCCGGTCGCGTGGTGCCGCCGCCGCCCGCCTCGCCGAGCACGCCGGAATGCCCCCTAAGCAGGGATTTGATCTGGTCGATGGGCCCGCCGGGAACGAACTGGGTGATGAAAAACGTGATGGTCAGGATGCCGAACAGGGTCGGCAGCATGAGGAGCAGGCGGCGGATGATGTAACTGGTCATCGGGAACTCTTTTGCCGGGGCCGGCCGGGAATGGGCTTAAATGAGGCAGGTCGCCATGGTGTACGAGCAGCAGCAGGCAAGGATAATCCCGCTCCTTGAATGGGGCGTTGCAGGATCATCCTGCCCGACAATTCTAACATGCACCCCTTGGCCGGCCCAAATCAATATCCCCGGGTAACGT
>QJWD01000202.1 GCA_003235465.1 Nitrospirota bacterium
TTCAGGCTGTCGGCGATGAGGCTCAAAACCGGTCTCAATCCGAGGAGGTGAACGACAGGAGGATCGGATGCCGACCTGAATACCGAAGGGCGTTCAGGTGAATCCTCGCGGGCATGACCTTGTCATAAGGGCCCACATAAACAATATACCAGTCGCGCCCCGAAGCAAACGCTTTTTTCCAGTAGGCCGGGTAGCCTTCTTCCGCAAGCGCCCGCACTTCCTTGTCGGCTTTCGCCGCTTCGCCAAGGGCCAGCACCTGGATCTGGTATCGGTTGGCGCTCGCGCCATTCACCGCGCCGTCGATGGCGGAAACCGGAACCACCTGAGCGCGCGAAGGAAAAATCGCCTGCGGGCGGGCGGCGGAAACCCCGTTGGCGCTTGAGGCCGCCTGCTGCTTGCTGGCGAATTCTCCCGGCAGGGCGACGAGCATCAGCGCGGCGAGGAGAACCAGGGCGGTCGCCACCACTGGCATCTTGAGTGACAAAGCGCTCCTCCAGCGAAAGGCGCTCGCCCCGCCCTCGAGGCTTCTTATGGCCTGGCGCACGTGGCTCTTGTCGATATCGCCCGTTTGAGCGTTACTGCTCACGAGCAGGGCGCGGTCGCACAGGAGGTTGATGCGCCGGGGCACGCCGCCGGAATACTTGTGGATTTCGTTCAGGCCGGAAGCGGTGAAGTGGATGCGCTCACCCGCACCGGCCACCAGCACCCGGTGCTGGATGTAGGACGCCAGCTCCCGGCGAGGCAGGGGGCCGATCTTGCAGCGGATGGAAATGCGCTCCTTGAGCTGCTTGAGCTCCGGCCTGTCGAGCTTGTCGGCAAGCTCCACCTGGCCGACGAAGAGAATCTGCAGGAGCTTGTCTTTTTCCGTCTCCATGTTGGAAAGCAAGCGCAGTTGCTCGAGCATGGCGTAAGACAGGGCCTGCGCTTCGTCGATGATAAAAACCGTGGCGCCGCCCGAGCGGTGCTGCTCGAGCAAAAACGCCAGGAGGGCGTCGGTGAGTTCCTTCTTGCTGGCGTGCGCGACCCAGCCGGCTGTCTCGCCTTCCCGCGGCCGGTCCGGAAGCAGCGCGTGATCGGCGGCGGGTTGCACGCCAAGATCGCCGACCAGGGCCCTCAGCAGATCCATCTCCGAACCGAGCGGGTCGAGCACGAGGGCGCTTTTCACCTCGGGGCCGAGCCGGCCAAGCAGCGACCGGCACAGCGTGGTCTTGCCGGTGCCCACCTCGCCTGTGAGGAGCATGAAGCCCTCCCGCTGGCGGATGCCGTAGAGCAGGTGGTCGAGCGCGTCCTGGTGCGTTTCACTGCGGTAGAGAAATTTCGGATCGGGCGTCAGGCTGAAAGGTTTTTCCTGGAACTGGTAGTAGTCCTGATACATGGCCGTTACCTCTTGTTCGCCGAAAACCACGCGTCCATCGGCGCCTCGGCTGTGCCGAGGGTTTCAAGACGACGCTGCTCGATCCTGAAGCGCTCGTCCACGGCGTCGCCCACCATGATCTCCGGCGTCAGCAGGATGACGAGCTCGGTCTTCTCCTCGCTGGACTCGTCGGAATGAAACAGGCCGCCGAAAAGCGGCTGGCTGTCCTCCCGGTTTTGCCGGGTCTTTTTCATGAGACCGCCGATGACGATGGTCTGGCCGTTTCCCGCGATGACGACGGTGTTCGACTGGCGCACATCCATCATCGCCTTTCCCGCCTCGCCCGGCCCGGATTCTGCGCTTTCGGTGATGCTGGTGTTGATGCTCATCATGATGTTGCCGTTGGCGTTGATCTGCGGCACCACGTCGAGCACGATGCCTTCGCTAAGCGGCATGGCGCGCCGCGATGCCGGGCCATCCTCATCGCCGAGGTAGTAGACCGCTTCCCTGCCCACCTTGATGAGAGCACGCTGGTTGTTAAGGGTGGCGATCTTGGGGCTCGAGAGCATGTGCACCTGCCCCTGGCGCGAGAGCGCCTCGATCACTTCCTCGGGGCTTTGGTCGTGCACGCCGTAGGCGCCGCCGCTCTCGCCCATGGCGGCGGCGAGCCTGCTGGTGCGCACCCTTCTCCAGTCGATGCCGAGGCGGTTTTCCCCGCTGAGCGAAACTTCGATGATCTTCGCCTGAATGAACACCTGGCGCTGCACCGAGCCCTCCACCTCCTCGAGGAAGCGCGCGACCTCGTGCAGCGTCCCTGGGTGGTGGCGCACCACGATGATGCCGGCCTGCCGCTGAATGGAAAACGACGGTCCCGTTGCCTCGGTGCTGTTCGCGGCCGCCGGGTTGTGGCCCTCGCCGTGCACCAGCTTGTTAAGGCCTTTCTCGATCTCCGCCCACAGGTTCGCCTCTTCGCGGGAGAGCACGCGGCTCGATGTCTCCGCGCCGTCGCCAAGACCCGGCGAAGCGCCGAGGCGGCTCTCGCCCTCGCGCCTGGACATCACGTAGTTCAGGTGAAACAGCCGCACCTGCATTTGGTCGCGGCTGACGCGGATGACGCCGTCCTCGACCTTGTGGTGAAGGCCGTGCGGCACGAGCAGGTGAACCAGCGCCTCGTCGAGGGTAACGTCCTTCAGTTCGAGGGTGGCGGTGCCTTGGACATCCGGGTCGACAACGATATTCGCCTTGAGTTTGCTGGCGAGGGAAAGCAGGATGCTTTTGATCGCCACGTCGCGGGCGGAAAGGTCGAACCGGGGGCCGCGGGGGCGCGGTTTCTTGAGCGTGAGTTCGGGCTGCGTCTCGGTCAGCTCGCCGGGTTTCGCTTCGGCCGCCGCTTCGGGCTGCCGGGTCTTCGCCTCGCTGCCGGCGCGGCTTTCGGAAACCGGCCGCATGGCCTCTTCCACCGAGGGGGTGACGAGGGCGGTGGGATGCGCGGTGCAGGACGCGAAAATACCCGCCGCCATCAAAAGCGCAAGCGTTTTTCGTATATATTTTTGACATATAACCATAGCGTGATCCCAAACCATACATATCTACATGGAATTATACTATTAATATAACGCGAACCCGCGCCATAGTCTAATAAATTGTTGATTTTATGCGAGTAATTTAAAATTATATACATCCTCGAAGGCCCGAATCCGCGCCGAAAAGCCACCCAGGCGCGCTCCCGCCGCCCGAGGCTGGCCCGCAAACGGCTTATTTTATATGGGGTTTATCGCTTAAGGGGGGAATACCGGGAGGCTCGGGCAGACAAAAAGCCGGCAAACGGGGGGAAACTGATGAAAAATCAATAGGTCGGGGAGGCGGCGGGGAGCCGCCCCGGCGGTCAGGCGGTCACCGGGCAGGCGCCGGGTTCGGATACTGCCGGCGGCGAACCGAAGTATTTCTTCTTGCTCGCCTCCGCCTTCACCGGCTGCGGGTAACGGTAAATCTTGCCCTCGTAATTCTTGATGACCACTTCCTTGTCGTTGTGTTCGATGACCGAATCGGGCAGCAGCCTCACCTTGCCGCCGCCGCCCGGCGCGTCGATGACGAAATAGGGCACGCCCATGCCCGAGGTGTGGCCGGCCAGGTCGCGAATGATCTCGAGGCCCTTTTCGACGCGGGTGCGGAAATGGTCCGTCCCCATGGTCATGTCGGCCTGGTAGAGGTAATAGGGTTTCACGCGGATCTTGAGCAGCTTGTGCACCAGCTCCCGGATGATGGCGGAGTCGTCGTTGACGCCTTTCAGCAGCACGGTCTGGCTGCCCAGGGGGATGCCGATGTCGGCCAGGCGGGTGACCGCCTCCTCCACCTCGGGGGTGATCTCCGCCGGGTGGTTGAAGTGCATGTTGAAATAGAGCGGGTGGTATTTCTTGAGGATCGCCAGAAGATCGTCGGTGATACGCTGCGGCAGCGTGCCCGGCACCCGGGTGCCGATGCGGATAAGCTCCAGGTGGGGGATGGAGCGAAGCTCGGAGAGAATGCGGTCGAGCTCCTTGTCGGGCACCAGGAGCGGATCACCGCCGGACAGGATGACGTCGCGCACTTCCTTGTGCTGGCGGATGTACTCGATGCCCTGGCGCAGGGTGTCCCGCGTCACGATGCCGGGAAAGCCGATCTTGCGCTTGCGCGTGCAGAAGCGGCAGATGATCGGGCACTGGTTGTTGACCATGAGGAGGACGCGGTCCGGATAGCGATGCACGAGTTCGGGCACCGGCATGTCCTTCTCCTCGTTCAGGGGATCGGGCTCGAGCATCTCCTCGCTGCTCAGGAAATCGTCGAGCTCCTCGAGCGTCGGCACCACCTGCTTCCACAAGGGATCGTCCTTCGCCTTGATCTGCTCCTTGAAGTAGGCGTTGATGCGAATCGGGTAAACCTCTGAAACCTTCTTCAGCTTTTGCCTGTACTCCTCGGAGGTGTCGGGAAGGAAGGGCAACTCTTCCACTTTCACCACGCTGCCGCTCAGAAGTTTCTGCCAGGATTCCATGGTGGGCCTTTATGAGAAGGTTAAGAGTTGACCGGGTAGGTCCGCTTCAGGTAATCGATGATCTGGTATTCGTCGTCCAGCACCGTGTCCCCGTCGACGAGCACCGGGACCATGTACTGGCCGGACACCTCGTACACCTCGGTGCGCTGAAAGTGCGGCCAGGGAACGTCGATCTTTTCATATTCGAGGTTGAGCTGCTCGAGGGCCGAACGCACCATCGAGCAATAGCCGCACCCGTCGATATTGTAGAGCCGGATCATCGTTTCACTTCACCTTGCCGCTTGCGGCTGTTTCAGGGTTCGCCATGGGCACAGGGCACCATGATCGCGTCCACCATGCCGTGAATCTTTTTTTTATCCGCCGGGCACAGGGTTGCCAGCACACCGCCCAGCTTCGCCTCGCCCTCGACGATGAAATAATAGGGTGTCAGGCGCACGCGGCTTTTCATCCGCACGAGCTCGCCCGTCGCCGGGTTCACGAACCCGGCCTCGACCTGCCGGCCCTTGTGGAACACCTGCAGGATGGAGGGCCTGTCCCGAAACCGGCGCAAACTCTCCTCCAGGGAGGCGGTCCATTCCTCCGACGGCACATCGTGGCCCATCACCACCCCGCGGCTGCCCCAGGCGACGGCGGAAAAACCCGAAGGCTTGATCACAAGCTCGCGCTCTTTCTGCGTGAGCGAGTTTAGCTCGCGCCAGTCCCTCACGGGAACCCCGCCCGCCTCGAGCCCGGGGATGACCCCA
>QJWD01000149.1 GCA_003235465.1 Nitrospirota bacterium
CAATCCCAAGACGCATTATTATCCTGGCGCCAATTTCGCTGTTCTTTCAGCCAATTAATGAGCACCATGAGTTTCTCAAATTATCACGCTGTTTCAGCAATAAAATTCTTACTTAAAAGCTCACTGAAATGTCCGCTTTGGGTCGTTATCGGCCTTACAGTGCTATCGAACCCACCCTTATTCATATTTAGGGTATTCGGGAAAGTAATCTTTACTCATATTCATAATTATTGGGCCCCAATATCCACCCCACCCCCCAAAGGTTTCCCTACCACCTCATTTCCCCTTGATTCTCCCGCCCCTCCATGATGCCATTTATAGGGCTTATTAAAAACAAAGCTTCCTGGCTGTCTGAGGACCTCTGAAGGTATCTCCAGTGTATCCCTGGCTCCTAACCTAGCTTTATAGATAGAGCGCAAATGGTATTGATTCCTGCATCCCTATTTCTCATGCACCAAGAAGACGTTTTTTGCAGTTTGGACCATGATGTAGATTTTCCCGCAAAAAGTGGCAAATAGGTGGCAAAAATAGACTGAAATAAAAAATCACCTATCCGGAATATCAGATAAGAGCTTATTTTATTTGGCACGCCCGGAGGGATTCGAACCCCCGACCTACGGAACCGGAATCCGGCACTCTATCCAGCTGAGCTACGGGCGCGTGTATTTGTTGGGTTTTGATGGCCGCCTGGGCCCGGGTTTCGCCTGCCTTGCTAAAAGACTCCTGATGTGTCTTCCTCGGCTTCCTGCGAACTCATGGAGCTGTGGCCGCCCTTCTTCAGCTTGAGCTCGCGGCCGAATTCGCGGATGCTGTCGAGCCGCCATTCCCACCACTTCACTTCGTCCTTCAAATCCTGCGGCGCGTTCGAGGGGATGGGAAAGGTCTGCTTGTCGCCGGAGCCGACTTTCATCTCGGCGCCCTCGGGGATGCTGAGGCCGTTTTCCACCATCACGCCGACGGGGTCGGCGACGAGTTGTTTCTTGAAGACGGCATCGGTCACGGCGCGGGTGGCGATGACCTTCCATTTTTTGTCGAGTTCTTCTTTTTTTGCGCTGTCCATGGGCCTTTTAAGTTGTGCGGCGCGGGGCCGTGGGCTTCTTTGTTCGGGTCGGGTCTAGCTTAAAAGACTCGCGCCCGGCCCGCAAGGGGAAAGTTCACTCCCCCGCCCTCGCTAGCCTTCCTGAATGAGGGCCTCGGCGCGGGCGAGGGCATCGTCTAGCTTGTCGACAAGGGAGCCCCCCGCCTGGGCCATGTCCGCCCTGCCGCCGCCGCTGCCGCCGACAATGCCGGCGATTTCCTTGATGATCTTCCCCGCCTGGTAGCGGCCGGTGAGGTCGTCGGTGACGCCGGCGGCGAGCATCACCTTGCCGCCCGCGCTCGAGCCGACAACGACGACACCGGAGCCGAGCTTGTTCTTGGCGTTGTCGATGAAGATGCGCAGGGTTTTCTGGTCCACCCCGTCGAGTTTCTGGATGAGCACGCGGGTATCGCCGATCTGCCGCATGCCGTCCTCCATGCCGGAGCCTTTGCCGCTCACCAGCTTCTCCTTGAGCTGGGCAATTTCCTTTTCCATCTCGCGGCCCTTTTCGAGGAGCTTCTTCAGGCGCGCGAGTTCTTCATCCGGCTGCACCTTGAGCAGGGAGCGGATGGCGTGAAGGGTTTCGAACTCGTGCTGCACGGCGTCGCACGCCGCCTGGCCGGTGACCGCTTCGATGCGGCGGACGCCGGAGGCGATGCCGCCCTCGCTTGTGATCTTGAACAGGCCGATATCACCCGTTTGCCGGATGTGGGTGCCGCCGCACAGCTCCTTGCTGAAGCCGGGAACGGTGACGACGCGCACGCGGTCGCCGTATTTTTCTCCGAACAGCGCCATGGCGCCTTCCTTCAAGGCTTCGTCGACGCTCATTTCGCCGGTTTCGACGGCCAGGTTCTCGCGCACCTTGTCGTTGACCAGAGTCTCCAGGCGGTTCTTCTCGCGCTCGCTGAGGGGCGAGAAGTGGGTGTAGTCGAAGCGCAGTCGGCCTGGCTCCACCAGCGAACCGGCCTGCTTGACGTGGTCGCCCAGCACTTCGCGGAGCGCCGCGTGCAGGAGGTGGGTGGCGCTGTGGTTGAGCGCGGTGCCGCCACGTTTTTCGGCATCGACTTCCAGGGTGAGCCTGTCGCCCGGCTTGAGCGCGCCGCTCGCCACCCGCGCCTTGTGCAGGATGAGCTCGGGCACGGGTTTGACGGCGTCCTTCACTTCGAGGTGGACGTGGTCGTTGAAGGCCCAGCCGCTGTCGCCCACCTGGCCGCCGGATTCGCCGTAGAACGGCGTGCGGTCGAGCAACACGTCGACCTCGTCGCCGGCCCGGGCGGCATCCACCGGCGTCTGGTCCTTGATGAGGGCGAGCACCACGCCCTCGCCATGGGTGGCGCCGTAGCCTTCGAACACGGTGGCGGGCGATTTTTTGACGAACTCCTTGTAGAACGGGGCGACGGTCTTCTCGCCGGAGCCTTTCCACGACGCCATCGCCTTGTCCTTCTGCACCTGCATGGTGCGGTCGAAGCCGTCCATGTCGAGGCCGAGGTGGTTGTCCCTGGCGGTTTCCTGCACCAGGTCGACGGGGAAGCCGAAGGTGTCGTAGAGCTTGAAGATCTCCTCTCCGGGGATGCTCGCCAGGTTTTCCTTTTTCACCTTTTCGACGATCTCCTCCAGGCGCTGGAGGCCGAAGGTGAGGGTGGTGGAGAAGTTCTCCTCCTCGTTTTCGACGACGCGGTGGATGAAGGCGGCGTTGGTCTCGAGTTCGGGGTAGGTTTCGCGGAAAATCTCGGCCACGCGGTCGGTCACCTTGTGAAAGAACGGGGCCTTCTGCTCGAGCAGCTTGCCGTGCCGAAGCGCCCGCCGCATAATGCGGCGTAGCACGTAGCCGCGCCCCTCGTTCGAGGGCAAGACGCCGTCGCCGATGAGAAAGGCGGTGGCGCGGGCGTGGTCGGTGATGACGCGGATCGAGACGTCGGTCTCGTGATCCTGACCGTAGGGCCTGCCGGTGACCTGGGCGACATGGCGGATGATGTCCATCAGCAGGTCGCTGTGGTAGTTGCTGGTCTCCCCCTGCACCACGGCGGCCAGGCGTTCGAGCCCCATGCCGGTGTCGATGCAGGGGTTGGGGAGCGGCGTCATTTTGCCGGCTTCGTCGCGGTTGTACTGCATGAACACCAGGTTCCAGATTTCCAGGAAGCGGTCGCAATCGCAGCCGACTTCGCAGGTCGGCTGGCCGCAGCCCAGCGCTTCGCCCTGGTCGATGTAGATCTCGGAACAGGGGCCGCAGGGCCCGGTGTTGCCCATCGCCCAGAAATTGTCCTTCTCGCCCAGGCGGTAAATGCGATTTGCGGCCAGGCCGATGTCCTTCTGCCAGATCTGGTAGGCCTCGTCGTCGTCCTTGTAGACGGACACGTACAGGCGCTCGGCGGAGAGGCCGACGACGCCGGTGAGGAACTCCCAGCCGTAGGCGATGGCGTCTTTCTTGAAGTAATCGCCGAAAGAGAAGTTGCCGAGCATCTCGAAAAACGTGTGGTGGCGGGCGGTGCGGCCGACCATTTCCAGGTCGTTGTGCTTGCCGCCGGCGCGCACGCATTTCTGCGCCGAGACGGCGCGCGTGTAGCCCCGGCTCTCCTGGCCGAGAAACACGTTCTTGAACGGCACCATGCCCGCATTGGTGAATAGCAGGGTGGGGTCGTTCCTCGGAACCAGCGAGGCGCTCGGCACCACGCTGTGCCCGCGCCCGGCGAAGTACTCGATGAACTTTTTCCTGAGTTCGTTGCCTGTCGTCATTCCGAAAGCCACCTTCAGACCTAAAGCATTACCTTAGGTATCACATTCTATCTTCCATTAATAATAACTTCCTGACAGCCAGCCGCTCACACGATACCCGCTTTCAGGAGGTCCTGAAGGTGGATGATGCCGTCGATGGTTTTGCCGTCTTCACTGACCGCGAGCGAGGTGATGGCGTGCTCCTCCATCCGTTGCACCGCCTGGGTGGCCATGCACTCGCCGCGAATGGTTTTCGGCCCCCTGCTCATGAGTTCCGCCGCCGTGGCGTCCAGGATGTTCTTCCTCTTTTCGATCCAGCGCCTGAGATCGCCGTCGGTGATGATGCCTTGGAGCAAGCCTGCCGGGTCCACCACCAGCGTCGTTCCCAGGCATTTCTGGCTCATCTCCTTCAGCACCTCGGATATCCCGGCATCGGGGCCAACGCGCGGCACCTCGCCGCCTCGTCGCATCAGATCGGCCACGGTGGTGAGGAGCTTTTTGCCGAGGCTGCCGCCGGGGTGGTTCTGGGCGAAATCCTCCGCCCGGAAGCCGCGCAGTTCGAGGAGCGCCATGGCCAGCGCGTCGCCCATGGCGAGGGTGGCGGTGGTGCTCGATGTCGGCACGAGGCCGAGCGAGCAGGCTTCCTCCCTGACGCCGGTGTGGAGGACAAATTCGCTGCGCCTCGCCAGCGTCGAATCCGGGTTGCCGGTGAGGGCAACCAGGGTGCACTTGATGCGCCCGAGCGTCGGCAGCAGGTTGACGATTTCCTCGGTCTCGCCGCTGTTGGAGATCGCCAGGATGATGTCGTTTCTGCCGATGATGCCGATATCGCCGTGGCTCGCCTCGGCGGCGTGCAGGAACACGGCGGGCAGCCCAATGCTGGAAAACGTCGAGGCGATCTTGCTGCCGATAAGGCCGGACTTGCCCATGCCGGTGACCACCACGTGGCCCTGGCAGTCGTTCAGCGTTTCCACCACCCCGGCGAAATTCTCGTCGATGCGGTCGATGAGCCCCGCCACCGACTGGCTTTCGATTTCGAGCACCCGCCTGCCGGTGGCGATGAGGGCGCGCGTCCTCGCGGCGTCGTTGTCGGTCAGGGATTTCAGCACGGGGCCGGGTCCTCGCTAGTTAAGCCTTTATTTACAATGGGTTCTATAAGGAAAGCCGGCTTCATGATAGCACATTCCATTGGACACGGCAATAACCGCCCCCTATAATAAACGCCTGAATCGCGCATGCTGCCCTCCCCCGCTTCCCCGCTTCGACCGGGCAAAGGGGGTCTCTTTCCGAAACCATGACAAAACCCCAAACGCTCTATCTCATCGACGGTTC
>QJWD01000228.1 GCA_003235465.1 Nitrospirota bacterium
GCGCGCTAGGATTTTACACTGGAAGGCCAAGGAGGCACCGCCTCCCCGCCCTTTTGAACTGCCAGGCGGCAAAAGCCGCCACGAGACAGATACACGGTTATTCAACCCCGCTCACTTAATGGAGGTGGTATGAACCTGGCATTAAGAGTTTTCATGGTCGCCCTGCTCGGGACCCTGCTTGTGGCCCCCGCCGCTTGGGCAAAGGATTTTATCGTCAAGGAACCGCCCGCATCGCTCAGCAAATTCTACCCGCCCGAAAGCAAGGAACCGAAGTGGGTTCAGCAGATGCACAAGATGAGCGGCAGCCTGGGCGGCGTGTTCGTCGACATGAAGGAAGGCGACTGGGAAAACACGGAAAAACTCGCCGCCCAGTTTGTCGAGGCCTACAAGGAAAGCTCGGAGATGGTTCCCGAATGGGAGGAGTATTTCGACCTCGACGCGGCAAAGAAATTCGCCGAGGCGGTAAAAACCCGCGACGGCAAAAAAATCGGCGAGGCGGTGGGCCCGGTGGGCAAGACCTGCGGCAAGTGCCACGGCGACAACGAGGTGTCGGTGTGGGCGAAATTTCACTGGCCCTCGTTTCATGAGGTCAAGGTCATCGACCCGACAGACGACAAGGAAGTGGAATTCGATAAATACATGAAGACCATTTCCGGCGCCTTCAAGGGCGTGACGGTGAATTTCAAGGAAGGCCAGAACGACCGCGCCCAGAAAGCCGCGCGCCACTTCAAGACGGTTTACACCGAACTCAAATCCACCTGCTCGAAATGCCACACCAACGATGATGTGAAGCGGTTCTACGTCGGCGATTCGGTGACGGCCGGCCTTTCGGCCCTGGTAAACGAGCTCGGCAAGGACAAGCCGGACCCCGGCCGGGTCTGGCAGAACGTCGGCACGGTGGGGAAAGAGGGCTGCAAGCACTGCCACCTGGTGCACCGGCCGGCGTCGTTCATCAAGGAACGCTGGGAAGAGAAATAAACGCTGGCTTAAAGGTTAAGCGAAAAACAAAACGGGCGCCGGGACCCTGGTTGAGTTCCCGGCGCCCGTTACTTTTTTTAAGCGCGGAGGCGCTGAGGTGACGTCGCCCACCTTCAGGGTTTCAGCGTCTCGTGGTAGATCTCGCTGCCTTTTTCCTTGAAGGTTTTCGACATCGCCTCCATGCCCTCCTTCAGTGCCTCTTCCTCTTCGAGGCCTTTCTCGCGGGCGTAATCGCGCACGTCCTGGGTGATTTTCATCGAGCAGAAATGCGGCCCGCACATGGAACAGAAATGGGCGGTTTTCGCCGAATCCGACGGCAGCGTCTGGTCGTGAAAGTCGCGCGCGCGTTCGGGGTCGAGCGACAGGTTGAACTGGTCCTCCCAGCGGAACTCGAAGCGCGCCTTGCTGAGCGCGTCGTCGCGCACGCGGGCGCCCGGGTGGCCCTTGGCGAGGTCGGCGGCGTGAGCGGAGATCTTGTAGGTGATGACCCCCTCCTTCACGTCCTCCCTGTTGGGCAGACCCAGGTGCTCCTTGGGCGTCACGTAGCACAGCATGGCGCAGCCGTACCAGCCGATCATGGCGGCGCCGATGCCGCTGGTGAAATGGTCGTAACCGGGGGCGATGTCGGTGGTGAGCGGCCCCAGGGTGTAGAACGGCGCTTCACCGCACACCTCGAGCTGCAGGTCCATGTTCTCCTTGATCATGTGCATGGGGATGTGGCCGGGGCCTTCGATCATGGTCTGCACGTCGTGTTTCCAGGCGATCTGGGTGAGTTCGCCGAGCGTCTTCAGTTCGGAGAACTGCGCCAGGTCGTTGGCATCGGCGACGGAGCCGGGGCGCAGGCCGTCGCCGAGCGAGAAGCTGACGTCGTAGGTTTTCATGATGCCGCAGATTTCCTCGAAATGGGTGTAGAGAAAATTCTCCTTGTGGTGCGCCAGGCACCACTTGGCCAGGATGGACCCGCCGCGCGAGACGATGCCCGTCACCCGCTTCGCCGTCATCGGAACGTAGGCGAGCAGCACGCCGGCGTGGATGGTGAAATAATCGACGCCCTGCTCTGCCTGCTCGATGAGGGTGTCGCGGTAGATTTCCCAGGTCAGCTCCTCGGCGATGCCGCCGACCTTTTCCAGCGCCTGGTAAATGGGCACGGTGCCGATGGGGACCGAGGAGTTGCGGATGATCCACTCGCGGGTTTCGTGGATGTTCTTGCCGGTAGAAAGGTCCATGACGTTGTCGGCGCCCCAGCGCGTCGCCCACACCATTTTCTCGACTTCTTCCTCGATGGAGGAGGTGACCGCCGAGTTGCCGATGTTGGCGTTGATCTTGACCAGGAAATTGCGGCCGATGATCATCGGCTCGGATTCGGGGTGGTTGATGTTGGCCGGGATGATGGCGCGGCCCCGGGCCACCTCGTCGCGCACGAACTCGGGCGTGATCTCCTTCGGCACCGCCGCGCCGAAGGCGTTGCCCCGAAGGCGCGCTTCGCGCTCGGCGTCGTCGTCGAGCGAGACCCGGCGCTGGTTTTCACGGATGGCGATGAACTCCATCTCCGGGGTGATGATGCCCTTTCGGGCGTAGTGGAGCTGGCTCACGTTGTGCCCGGGTTTCGCGCGCAGCACCTTTCGCCCGGCGCGGTCGAAGCGCTCGGTGTCGGCGAGCAGGTCGCCCTGCTTGATGCCGTTGTCGATGGGCTGAACGGGGCGGCCGGCGTAGGCCTCGACATCGCCGCGCTCCGCGATCCATTCGGCGCGGATGGGGGCGAGGCCCTTTCTCGGGTCGATGTTCACGTTGGGATCGGTGTAGGGGCCGGAGGTGTCGTAAACCAGCACGCTTTCATTGAGCCCGCCGTTGCCGTTGCCGCCCGTGGTCAGGGTGATTTCCCGAAACGGCACGCGCACCTTGGGGTGCAGCGACCCGGCGATGTAGACTTTCTTCGAGTTCGGAGAAATCGGGTGGGTTGTGATCTGGGTGGTTTTTTTGGGTTCCGCCGTGTTATCGGTCATCTCAAGTTTCTCCTGCAAAGAACCTCATATATTCGAAGGCTTCGTTTCTAATGTTTACGCTGTCCCAGATCCCCGAAATAACGGCGACGCCATACGCGCCATGATCCAGAACGGATTTGACTTCGCCCCGCCCGACCCCTCCCAGGGCCAGAACGGGGATGTTGACTGCGCGCGCCACCCGGGCCAGGTTGTCCAGCCCCTGGGGCGGCCCGTAAGCGGCCTTGGACGGCGTTTCGAAGACGGGGCTGAAGGTGATGAAATCCGCCCCGTCTGTTTCCGCCCGCCGGGCGCCTTTAAGGTCGTGGGTTGAAACCCCGACTAGAAGCCGGGGAAACGCCCGCTTAACGTCTTTCGCCGAGACGCTTTGTTCCGTCAGGTGCACGCCGTCGGCGCCGCTCATCGCGGCGATATCCGCACGGTCGTTGATGAAGAGCAGCGCGCCGTGCTTGCTTGTGAGCGGCCTAAGCCTGTTCGCCAGCGCCAGAAGATCCGCCGGGGCGAGATCCTTTTCCCTGAGCTGCAGCGCTTTCACGCCGCCTTCCAGGGCGGCGGAAACCGCGCTCAGGAACTTGCCCTGGGGAAACCGGCCGCGGTCGGTGATCAGGTACAGCCTGAGCCGCTCCATATTCTTCCATCGTGTGCCGGGCCCCTGCTCGGCCCATATTAAACGTCTGTAGATTCCTAACGGCGCTTCGGGCCGGTCCATCTCCCGTTCGACGAGCCCGCTTGAGCCGGCTCGCGTTAAATGTCGATCAAACCCTCGAGCGGGCTGGAGGCCGAGGCGTAAAGTTTTTTCGGGATGCGCCCCGCCTCAAAGGCCATGCGGCCGCTCTCGACGGCGAGTTTCATCGCCTGTGCCATTTTGAGCGGGTCTTTCGCGCCGGCGATGGCGGTGTTCATGAGCAGCCCGGCGACGCCGAGCTCCATCGCCCGGCTGGCGTCCGAGGCGGTGCCAACGCCCGCGTCGATGATCACCGGCACTTTCACCGCTTCCAGAATCAGTTTGATGTTGTATGGGTTCCTGATGCCAAGACCGGAGCCGATGGGCGCGGCAAGCGGCATCACCGCGACGCAGCCGAGATTCTCCAGTTTCTTGCACAAGACGACGTCGTCGCCGCAGTAGGGCAGCACCTGAAAGCCGTCCTTCACCAACAGGCGCGACGCCTCGAGGGTGGCTTCGTTGTCCGGGAACAGGGTTTTTTCATCGCCGATGACTTCCACCTTCACCAGGTTGCCGAGCCCCGCCTCGCGCGCGAGCTGGCAGGTCATCACCGCGTCTTTCACCGTGTAGCAGCCGGCGGTGTTGGGCAGGAAGGTGTAGCGCTTCGGATCGAGGTGGTTGAGCAGCGAATCCTTGCTCTTGTCGAGCTCGATGCGGCGAACGGCGACGGTCACCATTTCGGCGCCGGATATTTCGATCGCCATGCGCGTTTCTTCGAACGATTTGTATTTTCCCGTGCCGACGATGAGGCGCGATTTGAATGTCCTGTCGCCGATCTTGAATTCCGATGATGACATTGCTTTTCTACCTTTTGTTATCTGTTTCGGGCCCGTGGGCCCGTGCCGCCGCATTTAGCCTGCCTGAGGTTTTTATTCAACAGCCGCCGCCCACCGCGTGCACGATCTCGATCTTGTCCCCCTCCTGGATATGGGTCGAGTCGTAGCTGGAGCGCGGCACCACTTGGTGGTTGAGCGCCACGGCGAAATGCGGAGCCGTGACCTCGAGTTCCCCCAGAAGCTCGCCGAGCTTTTGCGAGCGGACGTGCCGCTCCTCGCCGTTGATGGTCAGTCGCATGATATGCTCCCCGGCTGTCGGCATGCGGGTGCGGTGGCCAAGCCGGTACGTCAAGACGGCCCGCCCGCCATATTTTGGCTGCGCGCTCCTTGCAACGGGGCCGCAAACGTGGTTAATTAATTCACAGGAGGGTTTCCGGGATAGCCCCAAAAAAAAAAGCAATTCCAGCGCGGGAATTGCAGCTCATCCACTTTGGATTGAGTCACTTCCCTTCGCTGGTATCATCCAGATCAGGTTCAAAGGGTTATCCTTGCGGGATTCTCAGTTTGGAGAAACACCCCTAGTGAAGGCCCTAGCATTAGTTATTTTTACCCTTAAGTCAAGAGATATTGACGTCCCC
>QJWD01000103.1 GCA_003235465.1 Nitrospirota bacterium
GTTGATCTTGTAGTTCTTGTAGGTGATCGAGGCGTTCTTGGAGAAGATGGTGATGCCGCGCTCCTTCTCAAGCTCGTTGCTGTCCATGATGAGGGTTTGGCCTGGGTCTTTGCTCTTGAAGGTACCGCTTTGTTTGAGCAGGCAGTCCACCAGCGTGGTCTTGCCGTGGTCGACGTGAGCGATGATGCCGATGTTTCTGATGTTTTCCTGATTCGTCATTTAAGTGGTTCAATTTCTATTGTTGATCATAGCCCGGCCGCGCGCACCGGTGTGCCTTAGCTGTCAATCGTGATTGAAGATAAGGAGCGGTCAAGCAACGGTTGCAGGCTGGTGCAACCGGGTGGCCGGAAAAAACTCGCCGGACGGAGGGGCAATCTCGTATCCTGTGGCGGCGGGCAATTGCCCTATTTTTAAAGCATAACAGATTTTGCCGCCGGTTCACAGCGGACTTTTTGGTTGCGTAACTAACTGAATGGTTTACCATTATTGTCATGGAGGCGCTATTACCCCAATTCAAGGACCACCTTTCCATCGAGCGGCGGCATTCGCCGAACACGGTGGCGGGTTACCTGAGGGACCTTGGCCGCTTCGCCGCCGCTTTTTCCGGCCGCGCGCCCGGCGATATCAGTGCCCGCGAAATTCGCACTTTTCTTCTCGGTGAGCGCGAGCGCGGCCAGTCCACGGCGTCGGTGGCGCGCTGCCTGTCGTCGATCAAGGCGTTTTTCCGTTTTCTGGTGGAGGAAAGCCAGGCCGGCCACAACCCGGCGGAAATTCTGGAGACGCCGAGAAGCTGGCGCAAACTGCCCGAGGTGCTTTCACCGGCGGATGTGGAACACCTGCTCGCGGCTCCCGACCCATCCTACGCCCGCGGGCTGCGCGACCGGGCCATGCTCGAAATCCTTTACGCCACCGGCGTGCGGGTGAGCGAACTCGTCGCCCTCAAGGTTTCGGATGTCGATTTGACGGTGGGCTGCTTGCGCTCGTTCGGCAAGGGATCGAAGGAGCGGGTGGTGCCGCTCGGCCAGGTGGCGCTGGACGCGGTTTCCGAGTACCTCCTGAAGGGCCGGCCCAAGCTTATGAAACAAAAGGCTGTCCAGCATTTGTTCGTGACCCGGCTGGGAGCCGGGATGACGCGCCAGGGCTTCTGGAAAACGCTCAAGGGCTATGTATTGCGGGCGGGGATCAAAAATAGCGTGTCGCCGCACACCCTGAGGCATGCCTTCGCCACCCACCTGCTCGAGAATGGCGCGGACCTTAGGGCGGTGCAGGAAATGCTCGGCCACAGCGATATCTCCACCACGCAGATTTACACCCATATCCTGGCCGGCCGCATGCGCGAAATCCACGACCGATTTCACCCGCGCGCAACCTGAGCGGGCGCTATATTTTCCCTTGACGGTTCTTTGAAATGAAGATAACATCCTACGATCTGATTCCTCCCGATGAGCCCTATCTTTTGGAATTCAAAAGGGTTCTGAACGTTCCAGGCCCCCGAACAGATATGCGTTTCCCGGTGGATAAGATTCCTGAAGAGGGCCTGAGTTTCGCGGTGGAAAACCAGCAGGACGATTTCGCCATCGAATCGGAGGATTGCCGCCTGGCGGGCCCGGTGAACGTGGCCGGGGCGCTCGAGAAAGTGGGGCGGGAGGTTTTTTTTCAGGGCCAGGTGGAAACCCGGCTCACCGTCATCTGCGCGCGCTGCCTGGAGGAATTCGCGTTTCCGGTGAAAACCCGCGTGACGGCGCATTATGTTCCCGAGGAAGCCGCGCCGCCGGGCAAAGCCGAGATGGAGCTGCATGCCGAGGACATCGACGTCGAATTTTACGACGGCGAAACGGTGGACCTCACGCAGGCGATCCACGATCAGATCTTATTGACCCTGCCGGCATCCTGCCTGTGCGGGGAGCATTGCCGCGGGCTGTGCCCGCATTGCGGAACCAACTTGAACCTGGGCGCCTGTGAATGCCAGGACGAGACGACGGGCGATCCCCGCCTGGATATACTGAAAACATTGAAAGACAAAATCAAGTAAGGAGGCGGCATGGCGGTACCCAAGAAAAGGACATCCAAATCGAGAACGGCCACGCGCCGCGCGCACCACGCCCTCACGGTGCCCGCGTACGGGGAATGCCCCCAGTGCCACGAAATGAAACGGCCGCACAGGATCTGCCCGCATTGCGGCTACTATAAGGGCAAGGAGATCATGGAGGTGGAGGCGGTCTGAGTATAAGTTACCGTGCTCTCGACGGCCTGACCTGTTATAATCTCCCGTATCCGGCGTTTGCCTTGGCAAAAACGGCCCATCACTAATTCGTAGATACCCCCTTTGAATACAACCCCTGGAGTTCATCACAAGATGAAAATCGCGGTTGACGCCATGGGTGGAGATCACGCCCCCGAATCCATCGTGGAAGGAGCCATCCTGGCCGCGAGGGAGCTGGACGTCGAGATCCTGCTTGTCGGCATCACCGACCTGGTTAAGGCGGAACTCGCCAAATTCCCCGACAGCGCGAACCTGCCCATCAAGGTGGTTCACGCCGAGGAAGTGGTCGAGATGCACGACGTTCCCGCCCGCGTTCTTCGGACGAAAAAGAATTCCTCGATGAAAGTGGGCCTCGATCTCGTCAAGAAGGGCGAGGCCGAGGCCTTCGTCAGCGCCGGCAACACCGGCGCCGTGCTCGCGTATTCCACCGTCATCCTGAGGCCGCTAAAAGGCGTCGACCGGCCGGCCATCGCCATCCAGCTGCCGACGCTCAAGGGCACCTCCATCCTGCTCGATGCCGGCGCCAACGTCGACTGCAAGACCAACCAGCTGTTTCAGTTCGGCATCATGGGGCACGTGTTCGCCAAATACATCCTGGGCGAGGAAGAGCCGAGCGTCGGCCTGCTCAGCATCGGCGAGGAAGACGGCAAGGGCAACGAGGTGACGAAAGAAGTGTTTCAGATGCTGAAAAAGAGCCACATCAACTTTATCGGCAACGTCGAAGGCAAGGAAGTGTTCCGCGGCAACGCCGATGTCATCGTCTGCGACGGCTTCACCGGCAACGTGGCGCTCAAAATCAGCGAAAGCCTGGCCGAGATGATCGGCACCAACTTAAAGCGCCTGTTCCAGAGCAGCTGGGTCAGCAAGCTCGGTTACCTTCTCCTCAAGCCGCACCTGGCGGAGTTCAAGAAATCCGTCGATCACTCCGAAACCGGCGGCGCGCCGCTGCTCGGCGTCAACGGCGTCTGCATCATCGCGCACGGCAGCTCATCGCCGAAATGCCTGAAGAACGCCATCAAGCGCGCTTCCGAACTGATCGAAAAGAAAATCAACGAACACATTCGCGACGACATCGTCGCCAACCTGGAAGATCAGGACCTCTGGGTGCGAAAAGGCGTGATCTGGAATCAGATCAAGAGCATGGCCTTTCGCGGCGAGGAGGATGGCGAGGAGAAGGATGAAAAGAACCACAACGCCTCGTCCACCGCATTGCCCGGCCCAACCCCGAAAGCCGCCGAAGACAAGCCCCGGGATAACTGACCCCTGCCGATGAACGCGACACCCCGATATTGCGCCCGCATCGTTGGCACGG
Source organism: Nitrospirota bacterium (assembly GCA_003235465.1). The sequence continues at coordinate 3,576 of QJWD01000103.1, forward strand.
GCATGCACGTCCCCGAAAGGGTGCTGACCAACGCCGAGCTTGAAAAACGCATCGACACGTCCGACGACTGGATCACGACCCGGACCGGCATCCGCGAGCGGCGCATCGCGGGCAAGGACGAATCGTCGTCGGTGCTGGGCGCGCGGGCGGCGCTGGCCGCGCTCGCCAAGGCGAACCTCGAGCCCGGCGATGTGGACATGATCATCGTCTGCACGTCGACGCCGGATGTGCTGTTTCCCGCCACCGCCTGTTTCGTGCAGCGGGAGATTGGCGCCACGCGCGCCGCCGCGTACGATGTGTCCGCCGTCTGCTCGGGTTTCGTCTACGGCCTGTCCATCGCCGAGCAGTACCTGAAAGCGGGGCGCTACGAGACCATCCTGGTGGTCGGCGCCGAGGTCAATTCGCGCATCGTTGACTGGGAGGACCGTTCGACCTGCATCCTCTTCGGCGATGGCGCCGGCGCGGTGGTGCTCAGGCGGCAGGAGGCGAAGGAGCCGGTGGGCGTGCTTTCCAGCCATATTTATTCCGACGGGTCGCTCTCGGAGCTGATCCGCGTTCCCGGCGGCATTGGCCGCAACGGTTTTTCCGGCGGCGTCATCGACCCGAAGGAGTACTGCATTCACATGATGGGAAACCAGACCTTCAAGGTGGCGGTCAAGCGCATGGCTGAGGTGAGTAATGAAGCGCTCGCGTTCAACGGCCTAACGGGCGGGGATGTTTCGCTGGTGGTGCCGCACCAGGCCAACCAGCGCATCATCGACGCGGTGATGGAGAAGCTCGGCATCCCCCGGGAAAAAATTTATCTTAATATCAGCCGGTACGGCAACACCTCGGCCGCGTCGATTCCCATCGCTTTAAGCGAGGCGGTGGAAGAGGGGCGCATTCGGGAGGGAGACGTTGTGCTCCTGAGTGTTGTGGGTGCGGGGCTGACATGGGGGGCGGCGCTGATCCGATGGTGAAAATCGCATTTGTATTTCCAGGGCAGGGCGCGCAGTACGTGGGCATGGGGCGCGAATTTTACGACAGCGTGCCGGCGGCACGCAAGCTGCACGAAGAAGCCGCCGAAGCCATCGGGGAGGACCTTGCGCCGATCTGCTTCGAGGGGCCCGAGGAGACGCTCCGGCTGACGAAAAACGTGCAGCCGGCGATATTGATCCACAGTATAATGGCCTTGAATCTCATCAGGGAAAGTGGTATTAATTCCGTACTTGCGGCCGGGCACAGCCTGGGGGAGTACTCGGCACTCGTTGCCGCCGAGGCGCTCCGTTTTCAGGACGCGGTGCGCCTGGTTCGCAAGCGGGGTGAGTTCATGCAGGAGGCGGTTCCGGTGGGCGTGGGCGCCATGGCCGCCATCATCGGCCTGCCCGTGGCGGACATCGAGGCGCTGTGCCGCGAGCACACCACCGACGGGCAGACGGTCGAACCCGCTAACCTGAACAGCCAGGAGCAGACGGTGGTTGCCGGCCATGCCGGGGCGGTGGAAAAAGTCGCCCAGGCCGCCAGGGACCGGGGCGCGAAAAAGGCGGTTTCCCTGCCGGTC
>QJWD01000060.1 GCA_003235465.1 Nitrospirota bacterium
GAATTTTTCACGGTAATCGGCGGCGTTGGCTTTTACCCAGTCCAGCAGTTTTTGCTCGTCACACTCGCCGGAAGGTTCGATGCCTTCCTTTTTAAGCAGATTGATTTGCGAAATGCGGATGATCTCGCAGATCAGGTCGTCCTTGATCTTGCTCATGGGTCCTCGTGTGCCGCCGGAAAACCTTCCAGGGCGGAAAAAAGGGCCAATTTATAATGATTTTTTCGGGTTGTCAATTCGATATTTGGCCCATTCTCCGGCGGCCCCGCCCGCTGGAGGTATCGCCTTATATTATAGCAGTGTGCCGCCGCCGATAAAACCCCATACAGGCCGGGATCAGCGGCGCGGGTCGAGAGCGTCCCTCAGCCCCTCGCCCAAAAAATTGAACGACAGGATGGTGAGGAATATCGCCAGCGAGGGAAAAAGGATGAGGTGCGGGTAGAACTTGATTGCCGACCAGCCGTCGTTGGCCAGGGTCCCCCAGCTGCTCGCCGGCGGCAAAAGCCCGAGGCCGATGAAGCTCAGCGTCGATTCCGCCAGGATGGCGACGGGAATGCGGAAACTCACGGTGACCACGAGGACACCAAGCAGGTTCGGCAGAATCTCCCGCGCCAGGATGCGGAAATCGCCCGCGCCCAAGGCGCGCGCGGCCTCGACGTAGTTGTTCTCCTTCAGGCGGATGACCTCGCCGCGCACCAGCCTCGCCACCGTCACCCAGCCGACCAGCGTGAGGGCGAGAAACAACCCGGCCACCCCCCGCCCCATCACCACGGTGATGAGGATAATCATGAGCAGGTCGGGAAGCGCGAACACGACATCGACGGCGCGCATCATCAGGCTGTCCACCCGGCCCCCGTAATAGCCGGACAGCGCGCCGTACACCGTGCCGAACAGCACGGCGACGAGGGTGGTGGCGACGCCGATGAACAGCGACACGCGGCCGCCATGGATGATGCGCGAGAACAGGTCCCGCCCGAGCTGGTCGGTGCCCATCCAGTTGCCCGCGCCCGGGCCTCGCAGGGTGTTCATCGTGTCCTGGGCGTCGAAAGCGTGCGGCGCCAGCCACGGCGCGAACAGCGCCGCCAGGGTGACGGCGGCGAGAAAAAGCGCGGCGATCCTCGAGGCCAGGGGAAAAGGTTTCATCGCTCTAGTGCACCCTCACGCGCGGGTCCAGCCAGCCGTACATCAGGTCGACAACGATGTGAGCGATGACGATGAGCACGGCGTACATCAGCGTGACGCCCATGATGAGCGGGTAGTCGCGGTTGGTCACCGCGGTGATGAAGAAATTGCCCATGCCCGGCACGGAGAAGATGAACTCGATGACGAACGACCCGGTCACCAGCCCCGCCACCAGCGGTCCGAGCACCGAAACGACGGGGTAGAGCGAGTTCTTGAGCACGTGCCTGAGCAGGATCTCGCACTCGGTGAGGCCCTTGGCCCTGGCCGTGCGAATGTAGTCCGAAGCGAGCACATCTAGCACCGTGGTGCGGGTGAGCCGGGCGATGTAGCCCGCGTAGCCCGCGCCGAGCGCAAGCGCCGGCATCAGCACGTGGCGCGGCCCCTCCCACAGGGCGGGCGGCAGCCAGCCGAGCTTGTGCGACAGCCCCCACACCAGCACCGTGCCCAATACGAAGCTCGGCACCGAGATGCCGAGGGTGGCGAAAAACACTGCGCCACGGTCCAGGAAGGTGTTGGGCCGGTAGGCCGACAGCACGCCGGTGGGCACCCCGAGGGCGATGACGACGAACACGGCGGCGAGCCCAAGCGTCAGCGACACGGGGAACGTGTCCTTCAGAATATCCGCCACGTCGCGCCCCAGGTACTTGTAAGAGGGCCCCAGCTCGCCTTGAAGTAATCCTTTAAGATATAGGGCGTATTGTACGGGGATAGGCTTATCGAGGTGGTACTTGGCCTCGATGTTGGCGATGATTTCGGGTGGCAGCTTCTTGTCGCCGTCGAACGGCCCGCCGGGAACCACGTGCATGATGAGAAAGGTCAGCGTGGCGACGACAAAGAGCACCACCACTCCATGCACGATCCGCTTGATCAGGTAAGCCCACATGCGCGTATCCTAGCACAGGGTGAATGCAATTTTTGCAGGACGAGGCTGATTTATCCTGTCCGAAAACCGGGCGCGCACCCGGCCGACCCCCGGGGAGGAAAACAGGCGAATCCTGGCGGCGGTATTTTCCGCCCCTCGCCCTCCGCGATGGGCTATAATTGCGATTTGGCCGGACCGACATCCCCCACCATCGCGATTTTACCCGATGCACTACGACTCGCTGAGAGAATTCATCACCCGGCTCGAACAGGAAGGCGAACTCGTCCGCATCGGCGAGCGCATCTCGCCGGTGCTCGAGATCGCCGAAATCGCCGACCGCGTCTCCAAACAGCCCTTTGGCGGCCGCGCACTCCTGTTCGAGAACGTCGAAGGTTCGGCGTTTCCCGTGCTCATCAACGCCTTCGGCAGCCACCGCCGCGTCAACCTAGCCCTCGGCGATGTGGAGAAGATCGCCCGCAACATCGAGCGCTACCTCAAGCTACAGCCGCCGGCCGGCTGGGTGGACAAGCTGAAACTGTTGCCCATGCTCTTCGAGGCGGCGCATTTTCCGCCGCGCCGGGTTCGCGGCCCCGCCCCCTGCCAGGAGGTGGTGCTAAAAGGCGACGAGGTCGACCTTGGCCGCCTGCCCATCCTGCAGTGCTGGCCGAAGGACGCGGGCCGCTTCATCACCTTTCCCATCGTCATCAACCGGAGCGCCGACGGGCGGCTCAGGAACGTCGGCCTCTACCGCATGCAGGTGTACGACAAAACCACCACGGCGATGCACTGGCACATCCACAAGGACGGCGCGCACTTTTATCACGACTACCGGCGGGAGAACAAAACCATGGAGGTGGCGGTGGCCATCGGCGCCGACCCGGCGGTGTGCTACGCCGCCTCGGCCCCCCTGCCCTACGGCATCGACGAATTCCTGTTCGCCGGATTCATCAGGAAGGCGGCGGTGCCCCTGGTGAAATGCCTGACGGTGGACCTCGAGGTCCCGGCGAACGCCGAAATCGTCCTCGAAGGCACCATCGACCCCGGCGAACTCCGCAACGAAGGCCCCTTTGGCGATCACACCGGCTACTACTCGCAGGACGGCGACTACCCGGTGTTCCGCGTCAAGGCGATCACCCACCGCAGAAACGCAGTTTACCACACCACGCTGGTGGGCAAGCCGCCGCAGGAGGACCTGTACCTGGGCAAGGCGACGGAGCGGATCTTCCTGCCCCTGCTCTGCACGCAGCTGCCCGAGATCGCCGACATGAACATGCCGGCGGAGGGCGTGTTCCACAACCTGCTCCTCATCTCCATCAAGAAGCGCTACCCCATGCAGGCGCGCCGCCTGATGAGCGCGCTGTGGGGCCTCGGCCAGATGAGCTTCGTTAAAACCATCGTCGCCGTCGACGACACCCTGGACGTGCAAGACGAGGCCGCCGTCGCCCGCCACCTGCTGAACACCGTTCGCGGCAAGGGCGACCTGTTCTTCTCAGAAGGCGTGCTCGACGTGCTGAACCACGCCTCGGACCAGGCCCTCCACGGCTCGAAACTGGGCATCGACCTCACTGAAAAACTTCCCGGAGAGCCGGGCCATGGCCGGGCCGCTCCACCGGCCCCCGCCGAAGCCCTGCCCGAAGCAGGGTGGGTGCTGGAAACCTTTCCGGAACTCAAGGACTGCCGCTTCATCGACGCGGGCGGCGCACCGCCGGTGCTGTTCGCCTCCCTCGACAAGACCCGCCCCGGTCAGGGCCGCGATTTTCTCGCGGCGTTTTTCAAAACGCTGGCGTTTTCCGGCGTCCTCTTCGCTGTCGTCCTCGACACGCCGGTGGACCTTGGCGACACCTCGCTCGTCATGTGGAAATTTCTCAACAACATCGACCCCGGCCGCGACATCCTGATTGAAAGCGAGCGCATCGGCATCGACGTCACGCGCAAAACAAGCGAGGAAGGCTACAGCCAGAACTGGCCCGAGGAGATCGAGATGGACGCCGCCACCCGGGCCTGGGCCGACAGCGTTTTTGAAAAAATTTACCCAATAAAATAAAATAGTTAAATATAATTCCCCAACCCTTCACGCGAATAGATAAACAGCCCCATATGGCCCAGGAAAACCTCATCGTCAAGGGCGCGCGCGAGCACAACCTGAAGAACATCACGCTCTCGTTCCCGCGCAACAAGCTGGTGGTGTTCACGGGGCTCAGCGGTTCGGGCAAATCGTCCCTCGCCTTCGACACGATCTACGCCGAGGGCCAGCGGCGTTACGTCGAATCGCTTTCCGCCTACGCGCGCCAGTTCCTCGAATTGATGGAGAAGCCCGACGTCGACACCATCGAGGGCCTGTCGCCGGCGATCTCCATCGAGCAGAAAACCTCGAGCCGCAACCCGCGCTCCACCGTCGGCACCGTCACCGAAATCTACGACTACCTGCGCCTGCTGTTCGCCCGCATCGGCCGGGTGTTCTGCCACGGCTGCGGCCGCGAGATCGCCTCGCAGACGGTGCAGCAGATCGTCGACCAGGTGCAGGCGCTGCCCGAGGGCACGCGCGTTCTGGTGCTCGCGCCGGTGGTCAAGGAACGCAAGGGCGAATTCAAGAAGGAGATGCAGGGGCTGAGGAAAAAAGGCTTCGTCCGCGCCCGCGTGAACGGCGAGGTGAAGGGCCTCGACGAGGGCATCGCCCTCGACAAGAAGTTCAAGCATTCCATCGAAGCGGTGGTCGACCGGCTGGTCATCAAACCTGGCATGGGCAAGCGCCTGGCCGATTCGGTGGAGGCGGCGCTCACTCATGGCCAGGGCTCGCTCATCGCCTCGATCGTGAAGGACGGCGGCGAAACGGAAGACCTGCTGTTCAGCGAAAAATTCGCCTGCGGCTACTGCGGCATCAGCTACCCGGAACTCGAACCCAGGCTGTTTTCCTTCAACAACCCGCAGGGCGCCTGCCCCGCCTGCCACGGCCTCGGCAGCAAAATGGAGATCGATCACGACCTGGTGGTCCCCGCTCCCGGGCTCTCGATCCGCGAGGGGGCCATCAAGCCCTGGGAGAAGCGCAACTCCGCCC